>NZ_JAOPHO010000039.1:0-38887 GCF_033141925.1 Peribacillus sp. CSMR9 | reverse complement strand
CGCCTGCCTTGCACGCAGGAGGTTAGCGGTTCGATCCCGCTAGGCTCCACCATCAACTACATACACCAAAATTTACGTCTTAAGCCAAAATGGTTTAAGACTTTTTTTTGTTTATACGCATTGTTGGGGTAACCAACCCCTAGAAGCTTTTTTTATAGAAAAAGTATGAGATAGGAAAGAGTGGTGCATCTTTATAAATGTAAATGTTTAGTTGAACCACTTGTCATATACGATGTAAAATGGTGGAAAGGGGGAGTTGTATGTCTATTCAGAAAATATCCGTCATTGGATTGCCTATGGACCTTGGTCAAGCAAGGCGAGGGGTGGATATGGGACCTAGTGCCATTCGCTGCGCAGGGATTTTCGAGCGTCTTGAACAGTTAAATATCGAAGTAGAGGATTTAGGAGATATCATTGTAGGACGACCTGGAAATGCAAATAAGCCTGGGACAAATCTGAAAAACTTACCGCTTGTTGCAAAGGGGAACACCCTATTAGCAACAAGAGTTGATGAAATAATAGAAGGCGGTTCTTTTCCACTTGTATTGGGTGGAGACCATTCAATTGCTATAGGAACACTGGCAGGAGTCGCAAAGCACTATGAAAATGTAGGTGTGATTTGGTATGACGCACATGGGGATTTAAATACGGAAGATACTTCGCCATCAGGAAATATCCATGGTATGCCGCTTGCTGTCAGTATTGGGCTTGGACATCCCGATCTAATCAATATCCATGGTTCCGCTCCAAAAGTGAAACCAGAAAACATCGTAATCATTGGGGCAAGGTCATTGGATGAAGGGGAAAAAGAACTTATACGTGATAAAGGGATTAAAGTATTTACGATGCATGAAATAGATCGCATGGGAATGACAAGGGTCATGGAAGAGTGCATAGATTATTTAAGGGAAAGAACGGATGGTGTCCACCTTTCATTGGATTTGGATGGAGTTGACCCAGCAGATGCACCTGGAGTGGGGACACCGGTGATTGGTGGCATAAGTTATCGGGAAAGTCATTTGGCCATGGAAATGCTCGCGGAATCCAACTTGATAACATCAGCTGAATTCGTTGAAGTCAACCCCATTTTAGATGAGCGAAATAAAACTGCGATCGTTGCTGTGGCTTTAATGGGTTCGTTATTTGGAGAAAAGTTATTATAACTGAAAAAATAAAAGAAACAGTAACTGGCTTGTAATGGGTTACTGTTTTTTATATGCTAGAAGACGTAGGCTTATTATCCAGGGTGTATATAACGGAACATATCCATAAATAGATGGTTGCAATCGCCTATCCATATTCACTTAAGAGTACGTCGGTCTGGGAGACCTCCATTATTAGTTAAATGGATGTATTGGTTGATTAAAGAGTCCAGTTTGCTGCTAACTTCAACAACTTCATTATCAACCATCGAAGAACGGGAAGCCAAAATCATCATTTTCTGTCTGTATTGTTCAATATGGTCTAAAATTTGTTCAGCAGTCATGTAGAGATTCACTCCCTTGAATTTCACAATTTCTTACTATATAGCCCTGTTTTTTTTTTCTTAAACATAAAATGTAAAACTTTGTTAAAATTAATGTAATAAATTTTTGAAACCTTTTAGCTTACGATTCGTAATAATCGTATAGCCGCATGAGCGGGGGTAAAACCGGAAAATGGATGCACTCATTAAAGAGAGAATTAATCAAGTATTAAAGGGAGATCATAATGCATTTGGGGAAATTGTCGAAATTTACAAGGACAAAGTTTTCCAGATATGTTTCAGGATGCTCGGAAACAGGCAAGAAGCAGAAGATTTGGCACAAGAGGCCTTTGTAAGGGCCTTCGTGAATATTCGCAGTTTCAATATACAAATGAAATTTTCGACATGGTTATACCGGATTGCTACTAACCTTTGTATTGACCGTCTTCGCAAGAAAAAACCGGATTACTATCTAGATGCAGAGGTGGCAGGAACAGAAGGATTGAATATGTATTCCCATGTTGCATCAGATATGGCGAAACCCGAGGAAGAGGTTGAATCTTTAGAACTACAGGAAACCATTCAAGTTGAAATAATGAAATTACCCGAGAAATACCGATCGGTAATCGTATTGAAGTATATTGAAGAGTTATCCTTAAAGGAAATCAGTGAAATACTCGATTTGCCAGTCGGTACGGTTAAGACGAGAATACATCGTGGTCGGGAAGCCTTGCGTAAACAACTACGCCATTTATAAAAAGAAGGTGAGAAAAATGAACTGCCATGAGGAAATCATTGAATATATGCATGATTATTTAGATGAGGACATCAAACCTGAGCACAAAGAAGTATTACGGGAGCACTTGCATAATTGTGCTGAATGCCGGGATTACTTTCATGAAATGAAAAAGGCGGTCGCGCTTGTACAAAGCACTTCACATATTAAGGCCCCGGATGACTTTACAGCAAAGGTTATGGCTCAATTGCCAAAGGAAACGAAAACAACGGGCGCCAAACGTTGGTTCAAAAGCCATCCCTTCATGACAGCGGCAGCGATGTTCATCTTATTGATGACAGGATCTATTTTTTCCACTTATAATCAGGACGAACATTTTTCAGTGTCAAAGCAGCCTAACTTAGTGGTCGAAGGTGAAACGGTGATTGTGCCTGCAGGTGAGACAATCAAGGGAAATGTGGTAGTTCAAAATGGTAACATTCAAATAGATGGTGAAGTAGAAGGAGATGTTACAGTCATAAATGGACATAAATATATGTCTAAGGCAGGGAATGTGACTGGGAGCATCAATGTTATTGACCAAGCTTTTGAGTGGATGTGGTATAAAGTAAAGGACACTGCAACCTCGTTGGTTCCTGCTAAAGAGGAAAAAAAGGAATAAGGTATATAAGCTGGGAGAAGGGCATCGTTTTCATATACGGTGACTTCGCTCAGCTTTATTTTTTAAAGGGAAAGGAACCATTTTGCATGATTCGTCCTTACCATGTAAATTTCTCACACTAGTTTTTAGATGTATCATTTAAAAAATGGTATACTATTAAGGTTATTACACAACGATTGTAATTGGTATTTGGAGTAATACTGACTGGAGGAAACAACATGTCTTTATCCAATTTGACTGTTTGGGACTATGTAGTAAATTTCATTGATATTCTCCTTGTATGGTTTGTGATATATAAATTGTTAACTATTATTCGAGGCACGAAGGCTATTCAGCTGCTAAAAGGAATTTTTGTAATTGTCATTGTAAAAAGCTTAAGCAACCTGTTTGGTTTCAATACACTTGGATGGTTAATGGCACAAGTCATGAATTGGGGAGTATTGGCGATTCTTGTCATTTTTCAACCTGAACTGAGAAGGGCACTTGAACAATTAGGACGCGGGAAGCTCTTTGCAAGGGGCACCGTTCCAGAAGAGAACCAGCAAGAGCGTTTAGTCGAAGAAATTCTAAAGGCGTCCACTTATATGGCGAAAAGGCGGATTGGAGCCTTGATTACGATAGAAAAAGGTACGGAGCTTGGGGATTATGTTGAAACGGGGATTCCTCTAAGATCCTATATTTCTTCAGAACTGCTCATTAATATCTTTATCCCCAATACGCCGCTCCATGATGGCGCAGTTATTTTACAAAATAACCAGGTTGCGGCCGCAGCTTGCTACCTACCTTTATCAGAAAGTCCATTCATATCAAAAGAACTTGGCACGCGGCATAGGGCAGCCATCGGCATGAGTGAAGTAACGGATAGTCTTACGATTGTTGTTTCAGAAGAAACGGGAGGGATATCCGTCACTAAAAACGGGGAGCTTTACCGGGATTTGAATCAAGAATCATTTAGGGCCATGCTTACTAGTGAACTGGTAGTGGAGAACATCAAATCAACTTCCTCAGGAATCTGGAACTGGAGGGGGAAAAAGAATGGATAAATACACCAATAGCGCTTGGTTTATGAGAATCGTAGCTTTTGCCTTGGCAGCACTTTTGTTCATTTCCATTAACTTTGAGATGGAGTCGGATAAAAAATCCCTTGGTTTATCGACCGCCCCTGAAATCAGTACGGAGACCATCGAAAATGTACCGGTTGAAGTGTACTATGACCGTGAGAATCTAGTGGTGAGCGGAGTCCCTGAAACGGTGGATGTTACTCTAAAGGGAGCAAAAAGTCTATTGATAAATGCGAAAAACCAAAGGGACTTTAAAGTTTATGTGGACCTTTCGGATCCTGAAATCTCAATGGGGAACAGAACTGTCACATTTAAAATAAGTGATTTGAATGAAAGGTTAGTGGCGACGGTCGATCCTGAATATGCGGAAGTCAATGTTCAGGAACGGGTGACGAAGGAATTCCCCGTTGAAGCCGAGTATAACAACTCTTTACTTGAAGAGGGATATACCGCTGACCAGCCAACAGTTAGCCCGAAAACTGTCAAAATAACGGGTGCTAAAGATACGATTGATCAAATTTCCTATGTAAAGGCAAACCTTGAAATAAGTAAGGGACTTAACGAAACGGTGAACGGAAAGGCAACTGTTAAAGCCCTTGACCGGGACTTGAATAAGTTGGACGTGACGATCGAGCCCGCTTCAGTTGCCGTTTCCTTAAAAGTGAGCATTCCTTCCAAGACGGTGTCGATAACCCCGAAGCAAACTGGGAAGGCAAAGGATGGCATCAGGATCAAGAGTATAAGTGTCGATCCAAATGAGGTCACCTTATTCGGGTCAGAAACGAGCCTGGAGAAAATAAGTGAAGTAAATCTTCCTGTAAATATCTCGAAAATTGACGGTGATACAGACCTGGAACTCGATCTTACTAAACCCGAAAGTGTACAAAAAATGTCCTTGGGTAAAGCAAAGGTCAAGATTCGCACAGAGAAAGTGGATGTGGATGAAGCGAATGTAGATCCAGTTGAAGAAGAGGAAAAACCGGAAACTGAACAAAAACAAGAAGAAAAGGTAGTCGATAAAGATAAACCGGCTGCCATTGAGTCTAAAACATTCAGCAATATAAAAATAGTGCCTGTGGGCATGAAGGATGACCAAGACGCCGAATTGGAAACCGATGTAACAAGCATCACCTTGCTTGGTGAAGCGGATGACTTGAAGAAAATAACTAAAGAAGACATTAATCTTACAGTAGATGTAAGTAATTTAGATGAAGGTACGCATGATGTAGATCTGGTGGTAAACGCGCCTGAGGGAGTGACCTGGGAACTGGAATCTAAAACGGCTTCGGTCACCATTACTCAAAAAGACGAAGAGACATGACCTTCCTTTAACATCATTTAATTCAGTAACGATTCGAAGAAGGAGCGATAAAGATGGGTAAATATTTTGGAACAGACGGAGTTAGGGGTATAGCGAATAGCGAATTAACACCGGAGTTGGCATTTAAACTAGGCCGTTTAGGTGGTTACGTTCTTACTAGAAATACAGAAAAACCCAAAGTGCTGATAGGGCGCGATACACGTATTTCTGGTGAAATGCTGGAAGGTGCACTTGTTGCCGGTCTATTATCCATTGGGGCTGAAGTGATGCGCCTGGGTGTAATTTCGACACCGGGAGTTGCATATTTAACAAAGGCTTTAAGTGCTGAAGCAGGTGTCATGATTTCGGCTTCGCATAATCCGGTAGCGGATAATGGCATTAAATTCTTTGGACCGGATGGGTTTAAGCTATCCGATGATCAAGAAGCGGAAATTGAAACACTGTTAGATTTGGAAAAGGATGAACTTCCTCGCCCGGTTGGCGGCGATTTGGGCCATTTGAATGATTATTTCGAAGGAGGGCAAAAGTATCTCCAGTATTTGAAACAATCAGTGGATGAAGACTTTACTGGCATTCATGTTGCGCTTGATTGCGCGCATGGGGCGACATCGGCCTTGGCCATGCATTTGTTTGCCGATCTTGATGCAGACATCTCTACAATGGGGGCATCGCCTAATGGATTGAACATTAATGACAAGGTAGGTTCCACACACCCTGAAGCACTTGCTGAATTCTTAAAAGAAAAAGGTGCTGATGTTGGACTTGCTTTCGATGGTGACGGAGACCGCGTCATTGCCATAGATGAAAAAGGAAATATAGTGGACGGCGACCAGATCATGTATATATGTGCGAAATACTTGAAAGAAAATAACCGTCTGAAACAGGGAACAGTGGTTTCTACGATCATGAGCAACCTTGGTTTTTATAAAGGTCTTGAAGAGCATGGTATACAAAGTGCCCAAACGGCAGTGGGGGATCGCTATGTGGTGGAAGAGATGCGAAAAGGCGGCTATAACCTTGGCGGTGAACAATCCGGACATATCATTTTTCTGGACTATAACACGACAGGAGATGGCTTATTGACGGGCTTACAGCTTGTGAACATCATGAGTGACACCCAAAAAACCTTATCGGAGCTAGCTGGCGAGATGAAGAAATATCCACAGACACTCATCAATGTCAGAGTTACCGATAAGCACGGTGTAACTGATAATGAAAAGGTACAGGAAGTCATTAAGGCAGTCGAAGGGGAAATGGCCGGAAACGGTCGTATTTTGGTGAGACCATCCGGTACGGAACCGCTAGTCCGTGTTATGGCTGAAGCACCGACTGCTGAGGAATGCACTAATTATGTAGATCGCATCGTCTCAGTTGTAAGAACGGAAATGGGAATAAACGAATAACAATCGTATGCATAAAAGGAACGAAATTTCCTTTTATGCATATTTTTATAAAGAAGTTCTTTTTTGTAGGTCTTGGTAATAAAGAATTGACCTATGTCCCTTGTTTAAGGTATGATTATCCTGATTTACAACTCATTTTCTGAAAATGGTTGTTTCAAAAAAGGAGGGTAGGCAAGGAGAAACTGATTTACAAAAGCGCCTGAACTAAGTCTGGTCGAAAAAGGCTTAGTTGACGAGGAGGAGGTTTATCGAATGATCGGCGGATACCTCCCGGCTGAAGTGCACAGCCGCAGTAATTCCAATCTTAAAACAGTAGGGCAACTTACTGCACAAAGGGTTGGAAATGCACAAAGGGAAAAAGTGCTTTAAGGCATTTCCTTTATAAAAAATATATATCAGAGATGAGGGGGCAGGGATGCCCCCGTGCATTCCTGTTCCCTCGAATCGGTTGGA
Source organism: Peribacillus sp. CSMR9 (assembly GCF_033141925.1). Taxonomy (NCBI): domain Bacteria; kingdom Bacillati; phylum Bacillota; class Bacilli; order Caryophanales; family Bacillaceae; genus Peribacillus; species Peribacillus sp. CSMR9. The sequence goes on along the minus strand of NZ_JAOPHO010000039.1, from coordinate 31,787 downwards.
GGAACAGAAATTATGTGTGGAATTGTTGGATATATTGGACTTAACGATGCAAAGGAAATTTTATTAAAAGGTCTTGAAAAACTTGAATACCGCGGTTATGACTCTTCAGGGATTGCTGTGAGAAATGAAGCAGGCGTGACAATCTTTAAGGAAAAGGGAAGAATTGCGGACTTACGCGGAGCCGTGGATGAAAATACTATGGCACATACTGGAATAGGACATACACGCTGGGCCACCCATGGTGTGCCAAGCCGTGAAAATGCCCATCCTCACCAAAGTAATTCAGGTCGATTGACTTTAGTTCATAATGGGGTCATTGAAAACTATGCGATTCTAAAACGTGAATATTTGAAGGATGTTGCCTTTAAAAGTGAAACGGATACGGAAGTCATCGTTCAACTCATAGAGAAGTTCGTAAACGAGGGCATGGAAGTGGAAGAGGCGTTCCGTCAAACACTCACTCTTTTGGAGGGTTCATATGCGATTGCCCTATTGGATGCTGAAAATGATGAAACCATCTTAGTCGCAAAAAATAAAAGCCCGCTGCTAATCGGTGTCGGAAAAGACTTTAACGTTGTCGCTTCGGATGCAATGGCCATGTTGCAAGTCACAGATCAATTCCTTGAACTGATGGATAAGGAAATGGTTATCGTGACCAAAGAAAAGGTAACGATCAAGAACCTTTCCAACGAAGAAGTTATGCGTGCTCCATACACTGCTGAACTGGATGCAAGTGATATTGAAAAAGGTACGTATCCGCACTATATGCTCAAAGAAGTCGACGAGCAGCCAGCTGTCATACGTAAAATCATTCAAGCATACCAAAATGAAGAAGGTAAACTTGCAATCGATTATAGCATTACTGAAGCCGTAAGTGAGGCTGACCGTATTTATATTATCGCTTGCGGAACTAGCTATCATGCAGGGTTGATTGGTAAGCAATTCATCGAAAAAATGACGGAAATACCGGTTGAGGTCCATGTGGCATCGGAATTCACTTACAATATGCCGTTATTATCGAAAAAACCGCTATTCATCTTCATTTCACAAAGTGGTGAAACTGCAGATAGCCGTGCCGTGTTAGTGTCCATCAAAGCGCTTGGTCATAAAGCCTTGACCATCACGAACGTACCTGGCTCTACATTGTCACGTGAAGCGGATTATACGCTCTTGCTGCATGCTGGTCCTGAAATTGCCGTTGCCTCAACAAAGGCCTACACAGCTCAAGTGGCGGTCTTGGCCATATTAGCAAATGTAACTGGCCAATTCCGTAACATGGAGTATGATTTCGACCTTGTAAAAGAGCTAGGAATCGTTGCGACGGCAATGGAAGCCCTATGTGATTCGAAAGAAGAGATGGAAGACATTGCCCGTGAATATTTGTCCGTTACAAGAAATGCCTTCTTCATTGGCCGTTCCCTTGACTACTATGTTGTTCTTGAAGGGGCGCTTAAGCTGAAGGAAATTTCATACATCCAGGCAGAAGGCTTTGCTGGCGGCGAGCTTAAACACGGAACGATCGCCTTGATTGAAGAAGGTACACCTGTCATAGCCCTTGCTACGCAAGCGGGTGTCAACCTAAGCATACGTGGTAATGTCAAAGAAGTGGTTGCCCGAGGCGCCAACCCTTGCATCATTTCCATGAAGGGTCTGGAAGAAGAGGATGACCGTTTCGTCATCCCGGAAGTGAATGAACTATTAACACCCCTTATCTCTGTTATCCCGCTGCAGCTCATTGCTTACTACGCAGCCTTGCACCGCGAATGTGACGTGGATAAACCACGTAATCTTGCGAAAAGTGTAACGGTTGAGTAAGTTGGAATGAATGCAATGTAGATTATAAAAAGTTGCGAAGCTTTACCCCTTTGGCTATGATTAGCCAAAGGGGTATTTTTTATGTTTAAAACAACGAGAACCTCTCAAGTTGACAAGTGGATTAGAAGACCGAGGTAATAAGAATCGGTGTGCAGTGTAATGCAATCTATCAAACCCATCAGTAGGTAGTCATGGCATCCATTAGAGCAATGTTAATGATCTTCCTATGGTGCATTGTTGAAAATGAAGTATTCATAAAATTTTTTTAATTTAGGAGAGAATAGCATGGAAGTCTTTGCAGAGTTTTTAACGAATATTGATAACCCGCAACATAGGGAACGAACGGAAGAAGTCCTGGCTTGGGTAACTAAGAAATTTCCAAATCTAATGCCGAAGATTGCGTGGAATCAGCCTATGTTTACCGATCATGACACATATATTATTGGCTTTAGCATAGCCAAACATCATTTGGCTGTTGCCCCTGAAAAGGCAGGGATCGATCATTTCTCTGATGAAATCGTGCAGGCTGGCTATGATCACACCAAGCAGTTAGTACGTATCAAGTGGGACAGTCCGGTTGATTACTCATTACTTGAGAAAATGATCGAGTATAATATTTTTGATAAGGCAGACTGTTCAACTTTTTGGCGGAAATAAATAAAAAATCGGAGGGTGGGCTGAATCTCTATTAAAGTGTCCATTATTCGGGGTTCTGTTCCATATTAGAAGTGAAACGATGTGGTCCTGAGGTTATAAGCTCTCCATAGGCAAAAAGGCATATGCTCCGTCCTTAATGACCTACCTTTACGGTTGCGACTCCATATAGTTTAAGTTCAAAAAAAGCACAAGGAGTTCCAAATTTGGAACTCCTTGTGCTTTTGTTTTTTGATAAAATCGAGATAACAAATATTACAACCAAACTACTTAAGATATTAAATCAAAAATTCATAAGGGGTATCTAAGGAAAAAATATTAGGTGGGGTGAAGAGATGAAGAAGTTATTATACCTTTTTATATTAATAATTCCTGTATTTTGGTTTGGATTTAATCCCATATCAACCTTTGCAAGTTCTCCAACTGAATTAAAAGAGGAAAGCCAATCAGGTGAGTTTCTGACAGAATATACAACTCTATCAGGCTCTGATGTACTTTTAGGTCAAGAAATACCTATACTTGTAGATGAAAAAACAGGAGAAATCACGAATAATAGAATTGGTATATCTCCTGTGTGTGCTACTTGTAATCGGTATACTTGGAAAACAGCCACAGATAAACGACAATCAAGTGTCTTTCACAAAAAAGTGACTGATACTACAAACTGGAGTCTTAACCTTACCTTTAGGGTGGAGATAGCGGGTAAATTAGTTATTTCTGGTGGCGGAGAAAAGGTATATTCGGCAACGAAAAAATGGAACCAATACAAAGAAACATGGAAATTGACTGGAACTCTAAAAACATATAGTCCAACTGGTAATTTGATAAAAACAGAGCAAAGAAATGCAACTTACATTAAATATAAAAAAGTGGCAATAAAATAAGTTGAAAAAAGCACAAATACATGGCTTCTTTGAAATTATTGTATAATAAAGGGGTAAGAATGGATACTGATATTAAGCAAACACATCGCTTTATATTATATATAACTATACTAATTATGATTATTTTTCCTTTTGCCCAACTTACATTACAAGAACTTTTTTTGCAAATAAACAAACAATTATTTTTCTTTATAAGTAAACTGGTTATTATCTATGTTCTTTTTCTTTTCTTAAAAAAGAAAAAAATAACCTTATCGAGCATTAGGCTTAATAAGGTACATATAAAATATATTCTTCTTAGTATTTTAATGGGGAGTATAGCTCATATGCTAACTGTGTTTTTTGGGAGGAGCCAACATTATCTACTAACGGGCGAATGGCTTACTGCTGAAAAAATTGTTGTTACACTTATGGAGAGTAGTAAAAACATAAGTTTTTACAGCATTATGATGATTGGCTTTTCAGTGGCGATTAGTGAAGAAATTCTTTTTAGGGGTATATTATTAAAACAATATCAGAGAATGAACATAAAATCGGCCATAATTTTAAGTGCTCTTATTTTTAGCATTTATCATATGACGGTAGGAAATTTTGTTTTTGCATTTGTAATGGGTATTTCTCTTGCACTATTATCCATCTATACTGGGAGTATCGTCCCGGCTATCTTTTTTCACTTTTTGGTGAATGAAATAATGAGGATCATCATGCATTTCCCGGATAAGGTTACTGAAACTTATTTTAAGGTAATGGTATCTCCAATTACCACCATAACTGGTTTAATACTTTTTCTATCTATATTGACTTTCTTATTTGTAAAGGTAAGAAAAAATAACCATTTTCAAAGTGGAAAAGTTAAATTCTTTGATAGATATATTATTTTGTTGTTTTTGATGTATGTTATTTTCCTGACAATAACATAAATTTTAATCAAAGATAATACAGGTATTATAACGATTTCATTTAAGCGGAATGTCCATATTTATTGCCAACAACAATTTTTCCGGCTTGTTAATCGTTGGGTATCAAATTCGCTTTTTGTACCCAACGTTTATAATATAAGTAATATTAATATGTTTAAATTATCCAATTCCTATTTCGGTCTTTTAAGGAAGTTTCTCCGAAATTTCAAACAATCTTTAGTAGAAGTGTTGATTACAATATAATCATCAACGAACGGGCAGTGTTTTTAAAAATAGCAGGCTGCATTAATGATTTAAAAAAGGTTTTTAACAATCACAAAACCCTCACGAAACAGGCAACAGTATCGTAAAGGTCGTTCCTTTTTCGAGTTCACTTTCCACGGATATGGTCCCTTCATGCATCTCTATAATTCTTTTCACGATGGACAGACCTAAGCCGCTGCCGCTTTTTGTACGTTCCCTTGCCAGGTCGGCTTTAAAGAATCGCTCGAAAATGTGAAACTGGTCTGTTTCGGATATGCCAATTCCATTGTCGGATATCGTTATGGATGCCAGGTCATCAATCTGTTTTAACCGAATCGTGATTTTTCCACGATGGCGGGTGAATTTGATACTATTGTGTATTAAATTTGTCCATACTTGGCTCATTAAATCCTTGTCTGCAAAAATTCGAATCTTTTCTAAAGATATATCCAATTCGAGTTCCTTTTCCAACCACGTAGGTTCACAAGCCAAAATAATGGTTCGTATTTGCTGATCCAGCCGGAAATCTGTCCTTTCAAAAGGATGATGCTCGGATTCAAGGGATGTAAGCTTTAGAAGGTTATCACTTAATTTAGATAATCTCCTGCTCTCTGTCTCTATTATATGAAGATAATGATTTCGTTCTTCGGTTGTCAGCTTATTAAATTGAAGAGCTTGGGCAAATCCTACAATAGAGGTTAGGGGCGACTGTATTTCGTGTGAGACGTTAGAGATGAATTCCTGCCGCATTTCTTCCATTTGCTTCAATTGCTTGGCCATGTGATTGAAGTGGTTAATGATATCGGTCATTTCGTTTTTCTTTTCCATTTTAAAATCCAATTGTACATTATAATCGCCATTTGCTATTTTCCTTAAGGCATCTATGATCTCGAGGTAAATATTTACCCGTTTATTGTGATGGATAGCGCGGATAAGATAACCGATGGATATCATGATTGCGATGCTTGTCATGATAGTGGCCAGAAACCGAACATAATCGGGTAACCTTAATGGCAATAGCTGAATGATATAGTAACCGGCCGAAAAGCAAATTGAAATAAACGTAAGAAAAAACAGTATGCCAAGCGTTTGTTTGAAAAATCGATCGCTTCTCATCTCGTTATCTCCAAACGGTAGCCCAATCCCCAAATCGTTTTAATCCGGAAGGGGAATTCCAATTCCGGAAACCGTTCTCTCACTCTTTTAATATGAACATCGACAGTTCGTTCATCACCTTCATAATCATAGCCCCAAATGTCTTCAATAAGATCTTCCCTGGAAAAAGTTTTTCCAGGATAGCTTGCTAATTTAAACAACAATTCGAATTCTTTTAATGGAATTGTATATTCCTGGTCTTTGAATGACATTTCATGCGTGTTGCGATTCATCTTTAATTCGCCGATATTTAATGTTTGTGAAATAGTGATTTTATACCGTTTTAATAATGCTCTTATTCTAAGAACCAATTCGATCGGTTCAAATGGCTTTACAAGATAATCATCTGCCCCAAGACCGAATCCTTTTACTTTTTGTGTTGTTTCCCCTTTTGCAGTCAGCATTAAAATGGGGATATCACTAAATTCCCTTAACTCTTTGCATAATTGCCAACCATCCATGTTAGGCATCATAATATCGATGACTGCTAAATCGATTTTCACTTTCTCCATTAATTTCAATGCTTGCAGTCCATCCGAGGCTTCATATAAATCAAATCCTTCTTTTCTTAACAAGAGTTGTATAAGTTCGCGAATATGGGCATCATCATCTACAATTAATATCTTTGTCATCCTTCTTCCTTCCTTTCGGTGAATTAGGCCAGTTCAAGTTTGTGCAACTGCTGTTGGGCAAATTCGCGATATAATGAATGCGTATTATACAGCTCTTTATGTGTACCGCTGCCTGTTATTCTCCCTTTTTCAAGGAAGATGATTTGATCTGAACCGATAACGGTCGATAGGCGGTGGGCGATAACTATTGTTGTTCGGCCTTTCATTAAATCATTCAATGCCTGTTGAACGACATTTTCCGATTTGCTGTCTAGGCTGGAGGTGGCTTCATCAAGCATTAATATTTTAGGGTTTCTTAAAAATGCACGAGCGATTGCAATTCTTTGTCTTTGGCCGCCTGATAATTTCATGCCCCTTTCACCAACCTCTGTATCAAATCCGTTGGGAAGCTCGGAAATAAACTGATCTGCATACGCCATTTTAGCTACTTGATTTAATTCCTCATCTGTTATATCCCGATACATTCCATAACAAATATTATCTCGAATTGTGCCTGATACAATAGGACTTTCCTGTGAAACATAACCAATCTGGCTTCTCCATGAAAGGAGCGTGAAATCATTTATGGACTTCCCGCCTATGGAAATGGAGCCTTGCTGTGGTTTGTAGAAACGCTCGAATAAAGAGAAAAGTGTCGTTTTTCCGCTGCCGCTTGGTCCGACAATTGCAGTGACCTTACCAGCTTCAACGTTAAAGCTTATATCTTTAAGTACCTGTTCTCCATTATTGTAACTATAGTTCAGGTGATCCACGCTGATTGATTGACTTATATTTTGAACTGGCTGCTTCGCGTCTTCTTCTTCCACTGAATCCAAAATGGAAATGATGCGCTCTGTGGCACCCGTAGCTTTTTGGAATTGTGTAAAGAAGCTGGCTAATTGAGCCATGGGCATGATAATTTGAAAAAGATACATAATGAATGCAACTAAAGCTCCAGCTGTCAGGGCTCCTGAAGAGACACGCATTCCCCCATAACCTAAAATCAGTACGAGTAAGGCCATCATGACAAAACTCATTAGCGGCGCAATCAAAGCTTGGATTTTTGCTTCTTTTAATCCAAATTGAAATAATTTGTTGATTCCTTTTTTTCCATTTTGATATTCCAAGGCTTCTGCATTCGATGCTTTAACAAGACGGATTTCCGTTAGCACCTGCTGAAGGACTGCGGTGAAGCTTGCTGTTTCGTCCTGCATCCCTTTTGAAATTTTATGCATTTTTTTCCCTAGTGGCATTAATATCAAAACAGAGAGTGGGATGGCAATGAACATCAACAATGTCATTTTCCAATCAAGTACAAATAACACGATCATGGAGCCAACGATGGAAATGATGCCTGTAACGAAATTAGAGAGGTGTTCAGAGATTAATCCCTTCACTACAGTTGTATCATTTGTCATTCGGCTGACCGTTTCACCCGATGGATGCTCATCAAAATAACTCACGGGTAATACGAGTAATTTTTTCCATAGTTGATCGCGGATACCCGCCACTACAGATTGACCGATTCGATTTAATAAATAGATGGAAAATCCACTGGCCAATGCTTGAACAATGATGGCAAGAACGAGAAGTGTGATCCTTTCAGTGCTTAGTGAACTGATTGAAAAGTCATTAATTAGATTTTTTGTGAATAAAGGGACTAATAAACCAACACCTGTTGTACCTAGGCTTAATGCTAATGCAATCCCTATCATTAGTTTAGAAGGCTTCGTTTGATGAACTAACCGAATGAACTGGCGCCATCCTTTTTGTTTTTTCTCTTCTGACATATGTTAATACATCCTTTCTTGATCATTATTACTGGGCAAGTATATAAAGAATTTATGAATTGAATATGAACTCCTAAGTATTTTTCTATTTAGTCTTAGTTATTCCACGAAATTACTGGTGAACTTTTTCTGAATGATAAATTTGAAAAAATATGGCGGACACTTAAAATAGTGTCGGCCTTTTTTAATGAAGATTCAAGAAAATTAAATATTCGATGGTATGTGTAAGGACCTCAAGGCTAGATCTGATGGGATAGGTATAAAGATATATTGATATCTTGATTTTTAATGCATTTTTAATAATAAATACCTACATAAGCTAAATACTTACCGCTTTTAACCGATTAAATATGGAGATACAAAAAACAGATAAGTTAGGTGAAAAGAATGATTATTTTGAATGAGTCCATTGTGTCGCCAATTCTTCTAAAGGTGTTAGAGAAACAGCAAATTCCAGTACTGGAACAAGGGCAATGGGGAGACACTTTAACATCGGAAAAGCTAAACATTCAAAAAGATATAGAATTTTTCAAGTCCATGGAAAAGGAAAAAAGAATTCTTACAAACTCTGAAAATGGCATAACAGTATTAGGTCATTTTCAACCAAATAGCAATGAATACATTTGGTCAAAGTTATTGAAGGATAAGAGCCAGGTGCGAAATTTGACGAAATCTTTATATCCTGATTTCTATTTCCAAGATATCGATTTATCCATAATAAGTGACCTGGATAAAAATCAAATACCGTATCCAGTAGTTATCAAACCCAATATTGGCTATTCAAGTGTAGGGGTGCACAAAGTCAAGAATGAGCAGGATTGGGAAATAGCCGTGAACCAGCTTAAAGTGGATTTACTTCATTCGGGTGGATTATATGATTCAGAAGTGGTCGATTCCCATACCGTTTTAATAGAAGAGTGGATTCAGGGTGAAGAGTATGCCATTGATGGTTATTACAATCAAGATGGTGAACCGGTCATTTTGAATGTCTTCAAACGATTATTCAAGGATGATTACGATACTTCCGATCGAATTTATTATACTTCGAAGTTGGCCATCAATGAAATCTATCATGATGCACTAAAGTTCATGAAGAATACCCAAACGGTCCTTCCACTTAGGAATTATCCTATACACTTTGAAATTCGCAAAAAGGGAGACCGGGTGATACCCATCGAAATCAATCCCCTGCGTTTTGCTGGGGCGGGTACAACGGATCTAGGTTACCATGCCTATGGAATGAATATGTATGAGCACTATTTTTCAGGAACGAAACCCGATTGGAATCGGATATTGGAAGAGATGGACGATCATATATATAGCTTTTTCTTTGCAGAGGTTCCACTTGAAATAAGTCTGGAGGATGTTGCACGTATTGATCATGATGGACTTCGTCATGAATTCGAACATGTATTGGAATATAGGCAGCTTCCTTTCCAAAATGACCGGAGCATGGCAATCATCTTTTATAGAAGTGAGGATTTGAATAAAAATCTCCAATTGCTTCATTTGGACTTAATACCATATTTGACTATAAAACACCTGGTTTTCATCTAAGGGGGGCACGGAAATGAGATTTTCAAAGCTAAATCCTAAAAAATCTTTGCTGGCAAAACTATTCTCGTTTTATATTATTCCATTCGTACTTTTCGCAGGGGCCATGGGCCTTTGCTTTTCCTATATTACTAATAAAATGATCAATGAGAATGTCCTTCCGCAATTCGATGAGCGTCTTTCTGAAAATGCCCACAGTTTAGCAGCAAGTCTCAATCCCACTTTGATAAACAATGCTTCGGTGCGGGGAGAAGAGATTAAGCGGAAATTAGATGCCTTTGTTGAAGATAAAAAGGGCATTGAATATGTTTATGTACTGAAGCGGGAGAATGATGCCGAAATGATTGTAGCCCTGAACGGCAGCGAGGACCTCATGGTTGAATCCCCTTTCACGCCGGAACAGGCAAAATCGATAAATGGAAACGAAGGCGTATTAAGTGAAATATATATAGATAAGTGGGGTACACACAAGTCATACTTTACGCCAATCAAGGGAACGGACGCGATTGTCGGAATCGATATGGATGCAAAATTCATTGATGAATTGAAAAGCACAATGATATTCTATAATATCTTATTTCTTGCAAGTGCCATTATATTAGGCGTGCTATGCGCCGTTGTCATCGGTAAAAAGATCTCGGGACCCGTCAATGAGCTTGTTGGTTACACGAATGAAATGGCAGAAGGGGACTTAAGTAAATCGATTCCCATTGGCAGACAGGATGAGATTGGCGACCTGTCATATGGATTCGAAGAAATGAGATTAAGTTTGTCCCATATAATTCAGAATGTCCGTGAACATGCTCAAAAGATGAATCAAACGACAGTGTCCATTCACCAATCCTTTGAAGAGATGGTGGAATCCTATGGCCAGATGTAACGGGGACAACGGAAGAGGCAAAAGCTTCAGAAGAACGTGCCCATCATATTGACCGAATTTCCAATATGATCAGTGACTTAACGGATACAATCCGTTTAATGAGCGAGCAAACGAATAAAATGAATGAATTTACCATGCATGCGAATACACTTGCAGAACAAGGAAGTAAACAAGTGCAGGATGTAACGAGCCAGATGGATAAAATCTTGGAAAATGGCCAAGCGAATAAAGTCAATTTGGTGAGCCTGGAAGAGGATGTAGTGAAGATAAATGAAGTGATAGGTTTAATAAGGGTCATTGCTTCTCAAACGAACCTGCTATCCCTTAATGCTTCCATAGAAGCGGCACGGGCGGGGGATGCCGGCAGAGGTTTTGCTGTAGTCGCTCAAGAGGTGCAAAAATTGGCTGTGCAAACAGATGAATCCATTGATATCATTTCAGAATCGATCATGCGGATTAATGAACAAACAGCCAAAGTCATCCAAAATAACGATGGAAGTTTCCAGGATATCTTAAATGGTGTTTCCTTAGTGGAAAACAATGGCGAGATTTTCAATAAGATATTCGAATCCGTAGAGAAATTGTTGGAAGGCACAGAACAATTAGCGACCCATTCGAAAAAAATCAACGAGTCCTCGGATGAAAGTCTAGCATCCATTCAGGAAATAGCAGCGATTTCAGAAGAGGGAGTCGCAACAACGGAGCAAATCTCTGCGGCTGCAATTCAACAAAGCTCCATAATGACTGGATTGAAAGAGCAAAACGAAGAGTTAGCAAACGAAGCGGCCATATTAGAAGAGATGGTAGAAAAGTTTATTACGAAAAAATAATTTTTTTGATGTTTTTGTTTGTGGAAATGCATGTGAGATGTCATCTGGGCCAGTAAGCTATAACACATAGAGTCCATTCATGCTTATTTGATGAATTTAAAGAGTATTAAAAATTGCTTGAAAAAAGTTTGCCCAAACTATTTGCAATCGCTGCCATTTAATGTTATGCTTAGTCTTAATTATTTTTGTTCGGTACTAAGGATACTAAAAGTACTACTTTTCGTTTTCGATGATGACTTAGAGCAAGGATAGTAATACAATGTGCTTAAATGCACTAGGAGGCAACAACAATGGAACAAGGTAAAGTGAAATGGTTTAACGCAGAAAAAGGTTTTGGATTCATCGAACGCGAAAACGGAGACGACGTATTCGTACATTTCTCAGCTATCCAAAGCGAAGGTTTCAAATCTTTAGACGAAGGCCAAGAAGTTACTTTTGAAGTAGAACAAGGTCAACGTGGACCTCAAGCTTCTAACGTTCAAAAAGCATAATTTCAAAAACAAATAAAGACAGATCCTAGTTATAGGGTCTGTCTTTTTTGTTTTGTGAAAATATATAACAAAAAACCCTGCTCAACGATGAGCAGGGTAAATGGTACAAGTAAAGTAAAACGCTTAAAAAGGTTTGACTAAGTATATCATAGTTCTTCAAGAAAATACTAAATTAAATATATTATACTTATCAAGGTACGGATAGGGAATTACTGAAATCATTGGATTGAAGGGGCGTGAAGGACTTCTTTTCTTGTCACTGGCAGATAAAAGTTTCGGTTCACGCGATTCGAGAAGGATGGATGGGTTCCTGGAAAGAGGACAGGCGGATATTCTGGGGCCTGTCTTTTTTTGTTCAGCAACATTCCAGGGGGCGAGCAAATCGTGGATGTGAAACAAAAAAGTGATACCCACATATAAAGACATATAGGGTACTTTCACTATGCCGTTTGGAGGAAGGGGAAAGATTCTTAAACATTCCAATATGGATTTGAATATTCGGGGAATTATGTTATATTATAATCAAACGCAGATTTGAATGAGAGGTGTGAGAAGGTGACGGAACTGAAAGATGTATGTGATGTCCACCTGCATGATGAAGTGAAGGTTAATCGCATACAAGAAGAGATGAGCCAGGTGAATATATCCAGCATATCGAAGCTGTTTAAGGTGATAGGTGATGAAAATAGGGCGAAGATAGCTTATGCGCTCTGTACGGACGAAGAATTGTGTGTGTGCGATCTGGCCAATATCATTGGTGCTTCGATGGCGACAACGTCACATCATCTTCGTACACTTTATAAACATGCAATCGTAAAATACCGAAAAGAAGGAAAGTTAGCTTTTTATTCTTTGGATGATCACCATATAAAGCAATTGATTCTCATTGCATTAGAACATCAGCAGGAGGTAAAGGTCGATGGCTGAGTCCCCATTAAAAACGTATCGTATTCAGGGTCTATCCTGCACGAATTGTGCTGCTAAATTTGAAAACAATGTCCGTGATCTGGAGGGTGTGAAGGAAGCCAAAATTAACTTTGGTGCTTCAAAAATTTCTATACAGGGAAGCGCGACAATTGAAGAGATTGAAAAGGCGGGGGCATTTGATAACCTGAGAATCCGGGATGAACAGGAACAGGTGACGCAAAGGGAACCAATTTGGAAGCAAAAAGAAAATATTAAAGTGGTGTTCTCGGTTATCCTTCTGCTAATCAGTTGGATATTGGATAAGCAATATGTTGATGGAGGCACCATGCCGATAATCGGTTATGCGGCTGCAATCATAGTTGGAGGATATTCATTATTTTTCAATGGGTTGAAAAATCTTGCCAGACTTCGTTTTGATATGCACACCCTTATGACGGTTGCCATCATCGGAGCGGCCGTGCTGGGTGAATGGGGCGAGGGGGCAACTGTCGTCATTCTATTTGCAATAAGTGAAGCGCTGGAAAAATATTCAATGGATAAAGCACGTAATTCCATAGAATCCTTAATGAATATCGCACCTAAAGAAGCCTTGATCCTAAGAGGGCATCACGAAATGATGGTTGCTGTTGGTGAGATTGAAGTGGGCGATATCATGATCGTTAAACCCGGCCAAAAGATTGCCATGGATGGCAGGATCATGAAAGGGGCCTCGACACTTAATCAAGCAGCCATTACAGGGGAATCCGAGCCGGTTTTCAAAACGGTTGAGGGTGAAGTATTTTCTGGAACCTTAAATGGGGAAGGGCTGCTCGAAGTGGAGGTCACGAAGCGGGTCGAGGATACGACGATTGCAAAAATCATCCACCTTGTTGAAGAAGCACAGGCAGAAAAGGCCCCTTCCCAAGCTTTCGTGGATAAGTTCGCAAAATTTTATACGCCGGCTATTATGCTCATTGCCTTGGTCATTGCCGTGTTACCCCCGCTTGTGAACAATGGAGATTGGAGTGAATGGATTTACCGGGGATTGGCTGTACTGGTTGTCGGTTGTCCTTGTGCTTTGGTCATTTCAACGCCCATCGCCATTGTGACAGCAATAGGAAATGCTGCTAAACATGGTGTGCTGATTAAAGGCGGGGTCCATTTGGAGGAAGCAGGAGCCTTAAAGGCGATTGCGTTTGATAAAACGGGTACTTTAACAAAGGGTGTACCTGAAGTGACTGATTTCACAGTATTGTCTGATGTGTTGAATGAACAGGGCGTGCTAGCGATCGCTGCCGCTTTAGAAAGCAGATCACAGCACCCCCTTGCCACGGCCATTCTTCAAAAGGCGGAACAAAATGACGTGGACTATCATTCTTTATTGGTCGAGGATTTTACAGCAATCACCGGTAAAGGTATAAAAGGGAAAATCAATCAAGAAATCTATTACATTGGTAAACCCCATCTTCTTGAAGAAGTGGCAGGTATAGTTTTCCCTAATGATGTCCTAAAACTGATCACCGGCTTTCAAAATGCAGGGAAAACAGTGATGGTGCTAGGTGATCAAATGAAGCTCCTGGCACTCATTGCGGTGGCTGATGAAATAAGGGAAAGCAGTAAGGAAGCAATTCGGAAACTGCATGCATTGGGCATTGAAAAAACGATAATGCTGACCGGGGATAATATCGGAACAGCAAAAGTAATTGGAGCTGCAGCTGGGGTTCATGAGATTGAGGCGGAGCTATTGCCACAAGATAAACTGACCATCATCAAACGATGGAAACAAAAATATGATCGAGTGGCCATGGTGGGCGATGGTGTCAATGATGCGCCTGCCTTGGCAGCTTCCACGGTGGGGATTGCGATGGGCGGGGCAGGTACTGATACGGCCCTTGAAACAGCCGACATTGCCTTAATGGGTGATGACTTATCGAAGCTGCCTTATACAATCCGCTTAAGTCGCAAAACGTTAAAAATCATTAAGCAGAACATCACGTTTTCATTGGTGATTAAAATCCTGGCCTTATTATTGATAGCGCCGGGCTGGTTAACACTTTGGATGGCGATTTTTGCCGACATGGGTGCAACATTATTAGTTACATTGAACAGCCTAAGATTACTGAGAATAAAAGAATAAAAGAATAAAAGAATAAAAGAATAAAAGAATATGGGCTCCCTGGTGCATTTTAAGGTGCTAGGGAGCCTTTGTTATGCACTTTCCGATTGTTTCATGTGAAACTTGGAAAATATGCATCCATATTCCTTTGAAAAGTGTTAACGGTGTCCAAGGGAAATCATGTTAGTCAACCAAAGTAATAATATCAATAGGATATATAGCATGATAGGTCATATTTAGTCCTGTTATTTATAGTTGAATTTATTTATTAGTAAAAGGAATTCTAATAAGAACATTTTGCTTGGCTAAGCAATCGTTATGCAAGTGATGGTCAGTATGCTACAATGTGGCTGACTTTTAGTGCAGTATGATAGGTATGGCTATGTGTAAGGTTATAGGGAGTACGGTATGTAGGAAGGGATTTGAAAGGATGGAATTACAGCAGAGGGCAATCTTGGTTGGAGTTAATCTCAACGGTCAAAAGGATTTTGAGTATTCAATGGAAGAATTGGCCAATTTAACGGAAGCATGTGAGGTAGAGGTTGCAGGGGCCATCACACAAAATTTGCATCGGGTGAACTCATCACATTTTATCGGTACCGGGAAGATTGAGGAAGTAAAAAGTCTCGTTGAGTATAAAGAAGCTAACGTCGTCATTTTTAATGATCAGCTCTCACCTTCACAACTTCGGAACCTGGAGAGGGACATGGATTGCAAGGTGATCGATCGGACAATCTTGATTCTTGACATCTTCGCGCACCGGGCGAAAACGAAGGAAGCGCAGCTTCAGGTAGAAGTGGCAAAGCTTCAGTACATGCTCCCGCGCCTTGTTGGTTTAAGGGAGTCATTAGGGCGTCAAAGTGGTGGAGTCGGCACAAACAAAGGGGCAGGTGAAAAGCAGTTAGAGCTTGACCGTAGGAGAATCGAGGAAAATATAAGTGTTTTGAATAAAGAATTGGAAGAGCTTGTTGCGCACCGGCAAACGCAGAGAAAACAGCGGAAAAAGAATTCCATCCCTGTTGTATCCTTAGTAGGGTATACCAATGCAGGGAAATCTTCGATCATGAATGCCCTGATCGGGATGTTCCATCCAACAGCCGAGAAGCAGGTTTTGGAAAAGGATATGCTGTTCGCTACTCTTGAGACATCCGTTCGAAACATTCCGCTTCCGGATAAAAAGGAATTCTTATTGACGGACACGGTGGGCTTTGTGTCTAAATTGCCCCATCACCTTGTGAAAGCATTCCGATCCACATTAGAAGAAGTGGTAGAAGCGGATCTGTTGATCCATGTTGTCGATTTTTCCAACCCTAATCATGAGCAGCAAATAGAGATAACTGATAAGACTTTAGAAGAGATAGGCATTAAAGGGATTCCAACGGTTTTTGCCTATAATAAAGCGGACCTTACCGATTTGGAAATTCCGCAGGTGAATCGTGGATCTGTATATATGTCCGCAAAAAACAAAGTCGGCATTGAGGAATTGATCAATCAAATTCGCGGACATATTTTTGTCGACTATACTCATTGTGAAATGCTTATTCCATTTGATCAAGGACAGCTGGTTTCTTATTTCAATGAAAATGGTCATATAACGGAAACTGAATATGAGGAAAATGGATATCGAATAAAGCTTGAGTGCAAGAAAACGGATTATGAAAAATATAATCGTTACGTTATTCATCCAGAATGAACCTTCCTGTTGATAAGTTGTTAACAGCTTGTTGATAAGTGGGGAAGTAAATTTAATTATGTGGATAACTTTGGTTGTAATGCTTTTGTTCCGCAAAAATAAAGAGAATAAAGCAATATGTTATGTGCATAAGTTGTGGATAAAAATAATAAGCCCAGGAAAACTTGAATAAAGTTTCTGGGCTTTTTTTTATGTGGACAAAGTGTTGATAAATAGGTTTTTTGAGCAAATCATCAAAGAATATCAGAAAGTATGATGAATATTAAGTTTGAATGTAGAAAAATGACGATGTTTATCATTTGTTGTTAGGAAATATAACATGGATATTACAGATTGCATATCTGACAGCTGGCAATACTTTACACTTTGTATAATGTAACTTACTTTTTAACATTATAAAATAAAGAATAACTCATTTCTCAGATCAATCATCAGGATTTAAGTTTTTAAGATTAGTAGGGGGGGCTTCTTTTTATGCCGAAGGAAGGGACCAGGCGTGGCCAGTGAGAAAATAATAAAATGTACGTGAGAATTTTGGCAAGGAAACCGCCATGACTGTCTGTTGAATAAATTGATGAAAAACCATGTTGCAATCCTTAAATGTGAGGATTGTATTATTAGAGAAATGCATGCAATTCCTTCCTTTTTATTTTTCGAAAAAATAAATTTTTGGAAGGAGAATAGTAGATGAGTATGACGAGCCCGTTAAAAGGTGGCCTAGAGATTAACTTTCAGGAAGCGGAGAGGGGGCTGTCCCCAAGGGAAGCTTTGGAAGAATCGAATCGATGTTTATACTGCTATGACGCCCCATGTATCCAAGCCTGTCCGACAGGGATAGATATTCCGAGTTTTATCAAGAAGATAGCTTCAGGTAATTTTAAAGGGTCGGCCAAGACAATTATGACGGCCAATCCCGTCGGTGCCAGCTGCGCGCGGGTATGTCCGACTGAAGAGTTATGTGAGGGGGCATGTGTCCTGAACCATTCTACAAAGCCAATCATGATTGGCGATCTCCAGCGTTATTCCACAGATTGGGCCATCCAAAATAAACAAGCCCTTTTTAAGACCGGGAAGAAGAATGGCAAAAAAGTTGCCATTGTAGGAAGCGGTCCAGCGGGCTTATCTGCAGCAAGAGAATTAGCCTTGCTTGGCTACAGTGTAACCATTTTCGAAGCTGAAAAAAATCCAGGCGGATTAAATACTTACGGAATTGTATCGTTCCGTTTGCCTCAGAGCATTTCTTATTGGGAGGTCGAACAAGTAAAGAGTCTGGAGGTTGAAATTAAAACGAATACACAGGTCGGGGTTGATGTTTCCGTAAATCAGCTGACTGCCGACTATGATGCGGTCATTTTAGCTATTGGCATGTCCGCTGTTCCTAAGCTTGGAATAGAAGGAGAAGATTTGGCTGAGGTTTATGATGCAATCGATTTCGTCAAGGCAACGAAAACGGAGGGCATCACTGATAAATTCATTGGGAAGAAGATGGCGGTAATTGGGGCCGGAAATACGGCGATCGATGCCGCGACCTGTTCTGTACGCCTAGGTGCCGAGCAAGTGAGCATTATATATCGTCGTACCCAAAAGGAAATGACAGCTTATGATTTTGAATTTGAGTTTGCCAAACAAGAGGGTGTCGGGTTTCACTGGCTGACTAACCCTTCCAGAATCCTGTCGAATGAAAGCGGTCAGGTAACGGGCATCGAGTGTGTGAAAATGATGCTTAGCGAGGCTGGGGAAGATGGCCGGCGCCGTCCAGTCACAATTTCCGGATCAGAGTTCGTCATACCTGTCGATGGGGTCATTCGCGCTATAGGCCAATCGAGGTATGTAGGATTGATTGAACAGTTTGGCATACAACATGATGGTGGCGTAGTTACTTTGGAAGGTGCTTCCTACAGAACATCGAATGAAAAAGTTTTTGCGTGCGGTGATGTGATCTTCGGAAAAGGCCAAGGTGAGGCAATGGTTGTTTCAGCTGCCCAGCAAGGGAAAAAGACAGCCTATGAAATTGACTCGATTTTGATGGGTGGAGCGGTGGATATTGCTTAAATAACTATGAAAAATAGGAGGCTTATCATGGCTGATTTATCAATTGATCTTGCAGGTATTAAATCTCCCAATCCTTTTTGGCTTGCTTCAGCACCACCTACTAATTCGGGCTATCAAGTTCAGCGTGCATTTGAAGCTGGCTGGGGAGGAGCTGTATGGAAGACATTGGGTGACCCCATCCTGAATGTCTCATCACGTTTTGCAGCGGTCAGTTTTAATGGACAAAGAGTTGCCGGGTTCAACAATATAGAATTAATTACGGATAGGCCGCTTGAAGTGAATTTGAAAGAAATATATGAAACGAAGAAGAGGTTCCCTGATCATGCAATCATTGCATCAGTTATGGTGGAGCCACAACAGGACAAGTGGCATGAGATCATCAAACGCATAGAAGATGTAGGGGTCGATGGTTACGAGTTGAACTTTGGCTGCCCGCACGGTATGGCAGAGCGTGGGATGGGAGCTGCTTCGGGACAGGTTCCCGAACTTGTGGAAAAGCAAACATACTGGGCGAAGGAAGCTGCATCTAAACCTGTCATCGTCAAGCTTACACCGAATATAACCGACATTACGGTTACGGCTGAAGCGGCGGTGCGCGGCGGTGCGGATGCAATAAGTATGATCAATACGATTAACAGCTTAGCGGGAGTGGATATTCATTCATGGAATACGATTCCCCATGTAGGCGGCAAGGGGGCTCATGGAGGGTATTGTGGTCCTGCTGTGAAGCCAATCGCATTGAACATGGTGGCAGAGTGTGCAAGGAATCCAATGATTAATGTTCCCATCTCAGGAATAGGCGGCATTTCAAATTGGCAGGATACAGTGGAATTTTTACTGATGGGTTCAACCGGAGTGCAAATTTGTACGGCTGCCATGCATCACGGTTTTAGGATAGTGGAGGACATGATTGATGGCCTGTCCAATTACCTTGATGAAAAAGGGATATCGTCTGTGATGGATATTGTCGGTAAGTCTGTACCGCGCTATTCCGATTGGGGGAATTTAGATCTTAATTATAAGGTAGTTGCGCGCATTAATAATGATGTGTGCATTAACTGCAACAAATGCCATATTGCCTGTGAAGATACTTCTCATCAATGTATAGATATGTTAAAGGACACATCAGGCACCTCCTACTTGAGGGTGCGCGAAGAAGATTGCGTAGGATGTAATCTTTGCTCGATCGTATGTCCGGTCGATGGGGCAATCGATATGATTGAATTGACAAATGAATTACCGCCAATGACGTGGAATGAACGCCAATCATTACTTGGGGGCATCGGCAGTGAAAGGGTTGATTTCGTAAAATGATGGAGGGATCGAATTTGAAGAAAATCATTAAAAATGGAACGATTGCAACGGCTGCAGATACGTATCAAGCAGATATATTAATTGAAAATGAGAAGATTGCAATGATTGGCAAGGACCTGCCTGCTGAGGGGGCTGAAATCATTGATGCAAAAGGAGCTTATATTTTTCCGGGGGGCATTGACCCACATACCCATCTCGATATGCCGTTTGGCGGGACAACCACAAAGGATGATTATGAAACAGGTACGATTGCCGCTGCATATGGAGGAACGACAACGATCATCGACTTTTGTTTGACCGAAAAAGGGGTGCCGTTAAAGAAAGCGATTGAAACATGGCATGAAAAGGCAAACGAAAAGGCCGCCATAGATTATGGTTTTCATTTAATGATCAGTGAGATTAATGATGATGTATTGGCTGAGTTGCCAAGTATCATCGATAATGAAGGGATTTCCTCCTTTAAAGTGTTCATGGCCTACAAGAATGTTTTTCAAGCAGATGATGCCACACTATTCCGCACTTTGTTGCAAGCAAAGGAACTTGGGGCACTAGTCATGGTTCACGCCGAAAATGGTGATGTCATCGATTATCTCACAAAGAAGGCGCTTGCTGAAGGTAACACCGATCCAATTTACCATGCGTTAACAAGACCGCCGGAGCTTGAAGGTGAAGCAACCGGAAGGGCAGCTAAACTGACGGAAATGGCAAACGGTCAGCTCTATGTCGTTCATGTCACCTGTGAAGATGCAGTTGAAAAGATTATCGAGGCAAGAAATAAAGGGGTGGATATTTGGGGGGAGACCTGTCCGCAATATTTGGTCCTTGACCAGTCTTATCTTGAAAAGCCCCATTTCGAAGGATCTAAGTATGTATGGTCCCCGCCATTAAGGGAGAAGAAAAACCAGGAAGTGCTATGGAATGCTTTAAAAATGGGACAATTGCAAACGATCGGCTCAGATCAATGCTCTTTTGATTTTAAGGGTCAGAAGGACCTTGGACGTGAAGATTTCACGAAAATACCAAACGGCGGCCCAACGATTGAGGACCGCATGAGTATCCTCTTTTCTGAAGGGGTCATGAAAGAGCGCATTACCTTGAATCAATTCGTCGACATGACCTCTACGCGTGCTGCTAAACTATTTGGATTATTCCCTAAGAAAGGGACGATTGCAGTAGGCTCGGATGCTGATATTGTCATTTTTGACCCGAAAGTTGAAAGGAGCATTTCTGCAGATACTCATCACATGGCTGTGGATTATAATGCGTTTGAAGGTATGGAAATTACAGGTGAACCGGTTTCCGTCCTATCCAGAGGTCAATTCGTCATTAAAGACAAACAATTTGTAGGCGAAGCTGGAAAAGGGCAATTCTTGAAACGGGCAAAATATAATGCGGCGCTGAAGCAGGATACAGGGAAAAAGCTTTCAGTCTAACTTCGGTAAGGAATCTTGCAAATTAATATAGGGGGATTTTATATGAGTGAGAAGAAAGATTATTTAAAGTCTCCCGATTTGCTGCCTATACCTCATAGTGAGAAAAACATAAGTGCAGCCGGATTTGGTTTCATTTGGGTGGGCATGGCTGTAGTATTGGCTGCCTTCGCGATTGGCGGGAATGGTGTTCAAAGTTTATCCTTAGGCTGGGTCGTTCTTGCAACGGTCATTGCCTGTGTGGTTCTCGGATTTTTGATGACAATGACAGGGGATATTGGTGTTGAACATGGAATATCATTCCCAGTCTATATGAGGGCGCCGTTCGGTACGATAGGAACCCATATCCCTTCGGTTGTACGGGGGTTTGTAGCTTCATGCTGGTTTGGTCTTAATACTTACTTTGGAGCTACTGCAATGAATGCTATCTTTACAACCCTTTTTGATTTTGATAATTGGTTTACCTGCTTCCTCATTTTTGCCGTTTTACAATTGGTCAACACGGCAATGGGAATAAAATCGATAGAACGTTTTGCCGACTTGGCAGCGCCTGTTATCATTTTAATTTCTGGCTGGATGTATTTTACCCTTTCCGATAAAGCTGTGGCCCAAGGAAGAGATGTATGGTCCTGGATTGAAAGTCCAGTCACTGGCGGGGCTGCCGCTACGGCTTTCATGGTCGTCATTATGGCAAATATGGGATTTTGGGGCACATTGACTGCAGATATGCCGACCCTCTCCCGCTATATAAAAGCACCAAAAAATGAAAAAAATTGGTTCAAGCGCAATAAGGGGCAGATAATTGGGAATATTATCACCTATCCCATCACTCAGACGTTCATGGTCATTATCGGTGCGGTTTCCTATATGGCTGTTTCCAATTATGATCCCGTAGTTGCTATACAGGGATCAGCAAGTGGGATTGCTCTCGGCGTCCTTTTAATCATGATCGTATTTGCTCAATGGTCGACGAATACTACGGCCAATGTTATTCCCGCAGCTACCATTTTCTCCAATATCCTGGGTCCTAAATTGCCATTTTGGACGGGAGTCGTTGTAGCGGGGGTTATTGGGATAGTGGTTCAGCCATGGAGCCTGTTCGGCATAATAATAGAAGTTTTATTAATAATAGGTGGAATCCTGGCATCCATTGTCGGCATCCTGGTAGCAGATTATTATTTTCTCCGTAAACGGCGGGTTAATGTACAAGAACTCTATGAGAGTGAAGGCCAGTATAAATACTTGAATGGAGTGAATTGGGCAGGAATCATTTCTTGGGTGATTGGAGGAATTGGTGCAACGGTTTTTTCGAATTATTCGTTTATTATTGGCTTTGTTCTTGGCAGTGCAAGTTATTATATATTGGCTAAGTATTGGTGGTTCAAGAAATATGAACAGGCTGAAATCATTGATCCCAGCGATGAGAAATATTTGGGTATTTCCGTCGGAAGGGATTGGAAAATCGAAAAGGGTCTAGAGCTAGAAGAAGAGACGGTTTTTACGGTTTCAGCTGGCAAGGAGAACCTATAAAAAAGGGGGAATGGGAATGTCCGAATATCAAGACTATCGCTTAGAAAGGGAACAAATCGATTATTTACTTGAAAAAGGATATCGAATCACCCGGGTTTCAGAAAATTTAAGCGGAGCTTTTCTCGATTTTGAACTGATTGAAGGAACGAAGCAGGAATGGAAGCAATTGAACATTAAAACCCCGGAAGGAAGAAAATATTTCTCTACGTTGCTTTACAAGAAGTTAAATTAAAATTAGTTATGGACCGGGCCTACTCCTCATGAATGGGTCCTTTTTCTTGTGCATGTTTAGATTTTAACATTCTAAGGGAAAACGATAGATGCTGAAAGTGAATGAACAGGTAATCTATGAGTTTTTGTTTTCCCGGCAGCCTTGTGAGTGGAAAGGGTCGAATTTTTTGTAGAATTTTGACGTTAGATTTTCTAACAAGTGTCTGGAGATTTAAGGATTGTCCGTTTATAATAGATTTTAAAGCAGTTTTATAAAAGGATGTGGATGGATGAATACGTCGATTACAATCGAGCAAATTCTAACACGCAAGCATTTTAATCTGACGGATATAATTGCAGGTAGCAGTGGGATAAAGCGTCAAGTGAAGTGGGTCCACTGCATGGAAGTCACTCAAATCAGCCATTTGTTAAATGGAAATGAACTGATTCTGACTACCGGTTTAGGGTGGAAAGATTGCGATGAAACATTTCTATCCTACTTAAAACAGTTAATTGAATGCAATGCAGCTGGACTCTGTATAGAGATTGGCGCCAACACCATGGCAGTGCCGCAATGTGCCATTGATCTAGCGAATGAACAGCAATTCCCTATCATCCTATTTCATGAGGAAGTCCCTTTCGTAGAAATCACTCAGGATATTCATTCCCTTATCATTAATAAACAATATCAAATGATCTCCAACTTAGAAAACTACTCCCAGCAGTTAAATAAAAATCTCCTCGAAATTGACCATTATGAACCAATTCTAAAATTTCTCCACAGCTATTTAAATGTACAGGTTATTCTTATCTTTAATGAAAACGATATAGCCAGCATTCCCAAAACGAAGAAAAAAATAACTTATCAAATGGTATCGGACATATACGAAGAATCGAAATTCGATAAAACCATTCATAGACAGACAATTCAAGTGCTCGGTGAAAATTATGCGGAACTGCTCATTTGCAGCAACGACAGAGAGTTGACGGACTTTGATTCACTGATTGTGGATCGAACGGCTACCGCTTTGACACAGCATCTATTAAGGGAGTTATATATTGAAGAAAAGAAAATGTCGGAAGAGAGTAAATGGCTTACAAATTGGATTGAAGGTGAGTATAGTGACGAAGCAATCCGGGAGAGGCTTTCCTATATTGATCCGAAAATGCAGTTGGATGGCGGAATTGTTTGCATTTGCAAACAACACCCAAGGTATAATAGAAGTTCTGCAAAATTAGATGGAACCTATTTTAAGATAATGTTTAAGACAGTTTTTGAACAGTACGGCTTTCAGATATTTTCTATGGAAATTAATCAGCATCTAGTTTTTATTTTAGGTGATAATCGTTCATCTGAAGATTGGAAATCAAGGGTGACAAGCGCAGTGGATCGAATCATGAAAATGGATGTTAGCGGGCGCAATCGAATGGGTTTGCTCTCCATTGGTTTTGGAAAGCATGTTCGAGGGTTAAGCGAGATTTATAAAAGTTATGAAACGGCCCGTGAGACTCTGCTGCTTCAGGATACATTACCAGAGGATAACAGGAGCTTCTTTTATCAGGATTTACATATGCATCGCATGATTTCGCTCATAAATAAACATGGTAATCTGGAGGAAACGGTGCACGAATATTTAGGTCCTGTCATTGAATACGACAAGCAAAACAATGGTGAGTTAATGCCTACCCTGAAGACCTATCTTGCTTGTAACGGTTCTAAACAGGAAACCTCAAAACAACTATTCATTGTCCGGCAAACGCTATACCATAGGCTTGAAAAATTAGAAAAACTGTTAGGTTCGGATTTTATGCGTTCAGATAAGCGTCTAGGACTTGAATTCATGATTTTTGCATTGGACTTCTTACAGTACAGCAGCAGGAAAGTCAGTGGAAAATATGTAGATAAATATATCGGGAAGTAAAAAATAGTACGAATGAAGGGTGTCCCGAGGACATCCTTTTTTGAATGTAGAAAGGGAAGCTAATACAAGGTTAATGCTGACATCAAACCTATAGAGCTTCTTGATGTCAGCATCTTTTATTAATATTCATTTTTTTTGGAAAGGCAGTGGTCACATTCCAAGAGGTAGGATTCAGCTTGTTCAGTAATAGGAGTACCGCATTCCGTACATTGTTTAGGTGGCAGTGTCCTGAAGAATTCCAATGGGTTTTTAGTTTGCATGATGATTCCTCCTTATGATTTGGTTTAGTTATTCTTCGCGTTTGGAAAGGCAGTGGTCACATTCCAAGAGGTAGGATTCAGCTTGTTCAGTGATATGGGTTCCGCACTCTGTACATTGTTTAGGCGGAAGTGTCCTGAAGAATTCCAATGGGTTTTTAGTTTGCATGATGGTTCCTCCTTTTTGATTTGGATTAATTAGTCTTCACGTTTGGAAAGGCAGCGGTCACATTCCATTAAGTAGGATTCAGCTTGTTCAATAATATGGTCACCGCACTCGGGACAATGTTTAGCAGGGATATTGTTAAAAAATTCAATGGATTTTTTCATTTGCATGATGATTTCCTCCTTTATAATGTTTTATTATTTTTTCGATCGATTTATTCCTCACGTTTGGAAAGGCAGCGATCGCACTCCAACAGATAGGAATCTGAGTGATCCACATGTGTTTCACCACATTCTGGGCAATGTATAAACGTATCGATTATGAATGTATCCGATTGATTTGCTTGCATGGCTCGCACCCTCCTTGTAGTACAGTTATTGTTGTTTGTTTGTTGTTATAATACAGTATATACCCGAATTTGGAAAATGTATAGGTATTTAACAGAAAATTTGAAATTTATTTCAAAAAGAGTCTGAAAACCTTATAGATAGGGAGTTTTTTTAAAACCATTTTTTGTATTTCTTTTCACGGCAGCTTGGAAAATGAAGAAAAAATGGGTTTTATAAAGGGGGAAAAACAAAGGGGGGCGAAAGGGACAGACAATTTTCAGTTGATTAGAATAGGTATTACTGTAACAGAAGAGGAACAGGAGGTTCAGGGGTGATGATTACCTGTTTCACAGTCCATGAACATATAAGAGCTGTTCAAAATGTCAGCAAACCGTCAAGCGGCAGCAATTATGAAAGTTCCTGCCAAACTTCTTTATTCAACAATCGGAAAAATTGTCCGTGTGGTTTTATTACTTCAGTAAAGAGGTAACTTGCTAGTAGATATACAATAAAGGGAGGTAGCATATGTCGAAAGTGATGATTATCATAAATCCATCTTCAGGTAGGGAAAAGGCAGGAAAGATTTTGCCGAAAGCGGAAAAGGCACTTGGTGATATATATGATGAGGTGTCCGTCCGTCAAACCGAAGGAGAGGGGGATGCTACGGATTTTGCCAAGGAGGCCTGTGAAGAGAGGTTCGATGCTGTCATTTCCATGGGTGGGGATGGAACGGTGAACGAGATAGTGAATGGGTTGGGCGAGCAGCAGCATCGGCCAATTTTCGGAATCATCCCACTAGGAACCGTTAATGATTTCGCTAGATCTTTGGGCATACCCTTGAATCCCAATACGGCCATTGAGATATTAAAGGATATGCATATTAAGGAATCGGACATAGGGAAGATCAATGACCGTTATTTCATGAATGTGTTGGCAGTAGGGGCGATCGCTGAGGCCACCTATAATGTATCCGTAGACCAAAAAACCCGTCTGGGGTCTTTTGCATATTTCATTGAAGGAGCAAAAGCGATGATTAAAAAGAATCCGTTTCCTTTAACTGTTGAACATGATCAGGGAAGGTGGATGGGTGAGGCTCATTTACTGATTGCAACAATGACTAACTCTGTCGGCGGTTTCGAACAACTTGCACCCGAGGCGGAAGTGAATGATGGAAAGCTGCACACATTCATCATTAAGGATTTATCACTTCCTTTTATCGTCAAGATCATTCCCAGTTTAATGAAAGGAGAGATCAAGGGACATGACGAAATTGAATATATTCAAACATCCAAGCTCAATTTATCCACAACAGACGAACTTGCAGTCAATATCGATGGAGATGAAGGCTTTCTCCTTCCATTTCAATCAAATGTACTGCATAAACACCTTCGTCTCTTTGTCCCGGGGAACTAAATGGTGTTTTAACATAAAGCAGTGCCGACTTGTTCTGTGGGTTAGTCTTTTCACAAAATGCTGATTAGGGTAAGCCAATCAGCTTTTTCCTTTGAAATCCGATGCTGATTTGATTCGATTTTATATTCATTCAATCACCTCAATTTTCATGGTGATCCATCACGCAACAGGTATCATTATTCTGGAGTATTCTAGGTTAGAATAGTAAATGCATGAATGAATGAGTCTGAATATGTTACGATTATAGTTATGAAAATAGATGAGAGAGGAAGTTTGATGTTTGAATGGAGTTTTTTCTTGTTATATTAGCCCTTCTTATATTGATTGGAGTGTCTAATATAATTAACCACTTTATACCCTTTATACCTGTACCATTAATACAAATAGCACTGGGTGTGATATTGGCACTTTTACCCCTGGGTATGCATATTGAGATGGAGACAGAATTGTTTTTACTGTTATTCATCGCCCCTCTTTTATTCAATGATGGTAAAAATGTACCCCGCACTGCACTTTGGAAGTTGAGAGCACCCATTCTCATGCTTGCACTAGGCCTGGTATTCATAACGGTTTGGGCAGGCGGGTATTTAATTAATTGGATGATTCCTTCGATTCCATTGCCAGCAGCATTCGCCTTAGCAGCCATTTTGTCCCCTACAGATGTAGTGGCAGTAAGCGCTTTGGCGAGTCGAGTTAAGTTACCTAAGAGCATCATGCACCTTCTTGAAGGAGAAGGGCTCATGAATGATGCCTCAGGTCTAGTTGCCTTTAAATTTGCCGTTGCAGCTACAGTCACTGGTGTTTTCTCATTAGTGGATGCAACGTTCAGTTTTATATGGATTTCGATTGGTGGTTTTGTAGGAGGAGCAATTGTTGCCTTCATCATTATCAGGCTCCGTGTATTTCTTCGCCGTTTAGGAATGGAAGATGTTACGATGCACATGTTAATCCAGATCCTGACTCCTTTTATTATTTTCCTCTCTGTGGAACATTTCCACCTTTCTGGGATTTTAGCGGTCGTGGCTGGGGGGATTGTCCATGCCATTGAACGAGATCGGGAAATATCACCAACTGTAGAACTTCAGGTCGTTTCAAAGAGTACATGGTCCGTCATTTTATATGTATTGAATGGTCTTGTATTCGTTTTGCTAGGTTTGCAAATTCCAAGCGTTGCGAAAATTATCTTTCAAGATCCAGTCTTCAATAATGGGCAAGTGATCCTATATATCGTGGTCATTACACTTTTCCTCTTTGCTTTACGATTCATTTGGCTTACTGCTGCCTGGTCGATTGGCTGGATGACGAAAAAAGCAGGCGCCCAAAAACCAGACTTCAAAGCAGCTGGAATCATTACCATTTCCGGTGTTCGCGGAGCTGTAACGTTAGCGGGTTCGTTCTCGATTCCGTATGTGTTGGCAGATGGAAGTCCTTTTCCGGAGCGTTCGTTAATCATCTTCATTGCAGCAGGTGTCATATTGCTGACTTTGATCGTTGCCAGTGTTTTTCTGCCAATCATAGCACGGGCAGAAGAAGAGGAAATCGTGGATAAGCAGGCTGATAAAACGAAAGCGGCTGCCATTCACACACATCAAGCGGCGATTAAAGTTATAGAATCCCAAATGACAGATGAAAACCGGGAAGCGGCTTTATCGATCATTTCGAGGTACTGTACCAAGATCAATGCACTGTCCTATGTAGAACAGGAGAAAGAGCCAGCTGCATTAAGGGAAGAAGAAAAGGGTCTTCGCTTTAAAGCCCTTGAAGCAGAGCAAAGATTTCTTGATAAACTTATTAAGGATGAGAAAGTGGACCGGGAAACGGCATTTATATGCAAAGAATATATCCAGCGTATGGAAGGCGCGGTTACAAACCGGATGAAATTCCGTTTTTTCAGGTCCGTAACGCTTTTCAGAAGAAGTATGCTGAGGGTTTTTAAATTATTTTTCCCTAATAAAAGTGAAATAAGAAGGATCAATATAGAGAGATTGGAAAAGGTGAGAGACCTTAAAATCAGGATGTATAAAGCTGCCATCCAAGAGATACAAGCGGGTATCACTTCTGAAAATCATGAGACGTCTTCAATGATCATAGAAGAGTATAAAGTGTTGATATTAAAATGCAAACGTGAAAATAGAGGCCGTATCCCTAGTAAAATGGTCGATTATGAAAGGGAGCTATTCTATAAAGCGATCCAGGCAGAACGGGACGAAGTGCAGGATATGTTTGAAAAACGACAAATTTCCCGCGAGGTTGCCAATATACTCCGCCAGCAAATCAATTTACGAGAAGCACTGACAATCAATGAAAGCACCCATTGATTATTTTAAAGAGCGCTGCCGATATATTCGGCAGTGCTTCTTTCATTTAGTGGAGGGATTTTAGGGTGACGCGTCGAATCATTGAGGTATCCAATAATTGATGAAAGCGGTGTGCCAAATGAAACAGGACAAGGAAATCGAGATCATCACCTTAACGCATTATTTACCGGAACATCATCACCAGCTGTCACAGTTTTATTTACCGGATACACAAACCCCTTTTTCGGCTCTGCCGGAAGAGTCACTGAAATATTGCCGAAAAGATGTTGACAGACACCCTTTCGTTATTTTGGCTGCGGGTATTCCGGTCGGTTTTTTCGTTTTACACATTGGGGAGAACATCAGCCCTTTCACCAGCAATAAAAAAGCGATATTACTCCGTGGATTTCTTGTTGATCAAAAGCATCAAGGGAAACGGATTGCGAAGAAAGCCTTGCAAATCCTTCCGGAATTCGCAAAAGGGATTTTTCCAAACAAGGATTCGATTGTACTGGCAGTGGACGTCAAGAATATGATTGCCAAAACTCTTTATACGAAATCGGGGTATCAGGATACAGGAATTCATAAAGAAGGCAGAAGCGGGTTGATGGAGATAATGGAATATAGATTAAATCATATGAACATGGATATGGAATAAGGAAATGAGATACGAGTATCGATATGAGGGCATTTAGACTTTTCGAATGAGAGAAGGTCTTTTTTTGTCCAATTTGTTACAGGTTTCATTACGAAACTAATGAATTAAAGGGTCGCTTTTAATAATGCTGCTGCCTTATGGTACACTTTACTTAATGTAAATTTCGTTAATCGAGGTGTATTCTAATGAAAACGGTCGTAGTAGTAGGTGGAGGCATTACGGGTTTATCAACCATGTATTATTTACAAAAAGCTGCTAAAGCGAACAGTCTCTCCGTACGATTAATATTAATAGAAGGAAATGAGAAACTAGGCGGTAAAATCAGGACAGTGCATGATGGTCCATTTAAAATCGAAGCGGGTGCCGATTCGATTGTCGCCAGGAAACAAAATATAAAACCATTTCTTAAAGAATTGAACCTAGAAGATCAAGTTGTCTATAATGCGACGGGAAAATCATTTATCCATACCGATGGCGTGCTGAAGGGAATTCCTGAAGATGCCCTATTCGGAATTCCAATGAGCCTGGAGTCCCTGGCGAAAAGTGATCTGGTTTCTGCACAAGGAAAGGTCGATGCCTTAAAGGATTTCTATACAAAGAATGAGACGTTTACGAAAAACGACTCAATCGGTTTATTTCTTGAAAGTTTCTTAGGTAAGGAATTGGTGCAAAAACAGATATCACCTGTCCTATCTGGTGTTTATTCAGGAAAATTAAATGAATTGACCATTGCTAAAACACTGCCGGAGATGCTGGATTATAAAAATGAATATGGCAGTATCATACGCGGTCTATCGGAAAATAAGCAGAAATATCAAAGCAAGGGAAATAAGAAGTTCCTTTCGTTTAAAAATGGCTTATCGGTATTGATTGAACGTATTGAGGAAAGCCTCGATATGGTGGAAATTATAAAAGGGGTCAAGGCAGAAAAAATCAGAAAGAATGATGAGAGGTATATCATTTCATTGGCAAACGGTGAATCGCTGGAAACGGACTTCATTGTATTGAGTACACCGCATACCGCTGCCCAGAAATTATTGGGTGATCGGGAGTTGGATGAAGACTTCGACGGCTTAGTCAATAGTTCGATGATAAGCGTTTACCTTGGATTTGATATCCCGGACAGCATGCTTCCTAATGATGGGGCAGGTTTCATTGCAGGTGATAATAGTGATTTGATCTGCAATGCATGTACGTGGACGAGCCGGAAATGGGAGCATACTTCTGAAAACAGTCAGCTTTTGGTAAGGCTTTTTTATAAAAGCTCTAGTCCG
Organism: Peribacillus sp. CSMR9; assembly: GCF_033141925.1. Lineage (NCBI taxonomy): Bacteria > Bacillati > Bacillota > Bacilli > Caryophanales > Bacillaceae > Peribacillus > Peribacillus sp. CSMR9. The sequence goes on along the minus strand of NZ_JAOPHO010000039.1, from coordinate 393 downwards.
GACTATGAACGCTTACGGTCCCTTACAAATCAGGAATTAATCCAGGTGGCTTTACGAGACATTAAAAGCAGTTTAAGTATTTCTGGGACTCCAATTACAAGTGAAGTGACGAAATGGCATGAAGATATGCCGAACTACCATATTAAACATCCTCAAATCGTTCAATCACTGGAGGCGAAAATCTCCGAGAATTATCCGAATGTTTTACTTGCGGGATGTTCATACAATGGTGTCGGAATACCGGACTGTATTGCAGATGGTGAAAAGAAAGCCCAAGAGATTTGTCTGAAGTTGTAAAAGGGGGACTGCCATGTGGGAGGGCACTGAAAAAGTCCCTTCGGGCCAATAGAGGTAGATTTTCTCAGTTTATTCTGAGGAAATCTACCTTTTTTT
>NZ_JAOPHO010000038.1:0-39293 GCF_033141925.1 Peribacillus sp. CSMR9 | reverse complement strand
TACTTGAAACCTTTCGGATTTTAGGACCATTCCTTCCCATGTAGATTTGGATTGCGCTTTTTTAAATAGTCCACCTGCGCTTTCAGATAGGCATTTTCTTCTTCTACACTAGAAAAATTCTTACGGTTCCATACACCACGTCGGTCTTCAAAAGGCTCATTATTTTGCGTTTTCTTAACCCAATTCGCTATTTGCGCATCACTTTTAATACCAAATTGTTCACGAAGCTGACGATATGACCAGCCTTTCTCCAACTTCAATCGAACAACTTCTCGCTTTAATTCTTCTGTGTATGTTTGAAACGTTTGCCCCTTTTTTGCCATAGAAAAATCCCCTCCCAGATAGACTGTTAAGAACATTTTATCATGCTCTCTTTTTTACTCTGTCTACCTGTAGGGGATAATACCAGCCATGTAATTATGGCACCTTCTTTCTTTATCTCGATTTAAGTCCTTCTCTGGCCCGTACGGCTGCCTCAGGAAAATCGGTTATGATGGCGCTGCACCCCAATTTGAATAATCTTTTCATCTCGGCTTCCTCATTGATGGTATATGGCCGTACAGCAACACCCATGCTCAACGATGCTTGAATAACAAAATCAGGGGCAGCCCGGAAATTTGGATGGATTGCGCTCCCGCCTATTGCCTTGGCATATATCCACGGCATGTACAGACCATCCCTATAAAGTGGTGCCGTTTCCAGTTCCGGTGCCAATTGATGGCATTTAACCAAACTGTAATGATTGAATGATGAAAGGATAATCCTTTCATCCATTTCGTAGGCACGGGTGAGCTGTATGACTTTCTCTTCTAAACCTGGATACAGAAAAAGCGTGTTTTTCAGTTCAATATTGCAATAAAGCTGATTGTCGTTAAGCCAGATAAATAGTTCTTCAAGCGTCGGAATGTTTTCTTTACCCAATTTCCCCTTAAAGTTTGGGGACGCATTAAGTGTTTTCAACTCCATCAAGGTCCTGTCTTTTACATACCCTGAGGCATTCGTGGTCCGATCGAGCTTTTCATCGTGAATGATGACCACTTCTCCATCTTTCGAGAGCTGGACATCCGTTTCGATTCCGTCCGCCCCTACACGTGCAGCTTCTTTGAACGCAGACATCGTATTTTCCGGATGTGTTCCTGCCGAGCCTCGATGTGCAAAGATTAAGGTCATGATGAAATGCCCCCTCTCCCAAAAATCGTTATATCCCAATTTTATGAACAGACACAGCAAATTATTTTCATCTAGATCAATCATTTATCGGAAACTTTCAAAATGCAGGTTATTATTTTCGGCATAGAAGGTTCCTTTCGTCAAACAACTCAATTTCTTTTCCAAACTTTTGATTTGTAAGCAGGTATCCGGAAAGGCCATTTGACCAATCGTTTTTTCACCTTCCCCTTTTGATTTAAGCATATCTATGATTGGCTTCCGTTTCTCATCCAATTGAAGGATTTACGCCATCAACCTCTCCAATCAACATTTTGTTTGTTCATATTCCTTTATTTATTCGAGTTCCTTTATTTTTGATTTATATAAAAGCAAAGTATCATTCAATTCTTTTTTTAAAAGATTACGGTCAAACCCCTTGCCATTAATTATCGTTTTCCCTCCGTACGACTCCCGATAACTGCCGCTCTAACTTTTCCATCCTCCTCAATAACGACGCCGATTAATTTTCCATCTTTTCATCCGTGAAGATATTCTTGGCTTTCAGGAAACTAAAAAAAATTAATGATTCAGATAATGAATCCCGCTTTTTCCACCAAACAAAAACGCCTTTTATTTATTGGATTCTTCCTGCAAAATCCAATAAATAAAAGGCGTTTAATTTTTTTTAATCGGCAGCGTAAAAAATTGAAGTTGCCGATTATAAAAAATCACAAAGCAACTTCTTCCTGTCCCCTTACCACCAGACGGAGAGTTCTTATTTATATTTAGCGGCTCTAGCCTTTATATGGTCAATGGTTACCCTGAATCTTAACAACCGTTTCCCCCTACCCCTGTCAAGATGCTTTATGCTCGAGACGGAGCTTATCGGCCACCATAGCAATAAATTCGGAATTTGTAGGTTTTGCCTTAGTCATGCTGACGGTATAACCGAAAAGGGATGAAATGGATTCTATATTGCCACGGCTCCAAGCCACTTCAATCGCATGTCGGATAGCACGTTCCACACGGCTTGCTGTAGTATTGTACTTTTTTGCAATATCCGGATATAAAACTTTGGTGATCGATCCCAATAGTTCAATATCATTATATACCATGGATATGGCTTCCCTTAAATACAAATAGCCCTTGATATGTGCAGGCACTCCAATTTCGTGAATGATGCTTGTGATGCTGGCATCGAGGTTTTTAGGCTTGGGTTCATTTTGGGGACGATAGCTAAACTGACTATGATTTTTTAAAACCGCCTGCCCTTTACCGCTTACCTGACGAATATGATTGGCTAGATTTTCCATATCAAAAGGTTTTAGGATAAAGTAAGACGCGCCCAAATCAACTGCTTTTTTCGTGACATCTTCTTGACCAAAGGCAGTAAGCATAATTACATTAGGCATAGCACCCCGTTTTAATTCACGAAGTTTTTCAAGTACACCTAACCCATCTAAATGAGGCATGATAATATCGAGGATCAATATATCCGGATCAACGCTTTCAAGCATACCCAGGCAATCTTGACCGTTATGTGCCACCCCAATTACTTCCATGTCTTCCTGTGCAGAAATGTATTCTTCCAGAAGGCCAACAAGTTCTCTATTATCATCTACAACGCACACCTTAATTTTTTTCACGCTTGATTTCCTCCTCAACTACAATTGGTCTTTTTTTCTATATGACTAAATTCTATTGTAATTGAACTTTTCGACAATGGAAACTAAATTCCTTTTATTTTTGAAAAAATATAAGGAATTCAATATTATTCTCCGGATATCTCTTGTTTTCGACTTCGTTTGCTATTCGAATGAACCGATTGTCGAAAAATCTTTATTTCGTTTTCATTTTATCACATCGTTTTAAAAAAACATCTATTTTTTGAAGAAATCATATTTAATTCCTACCCATGACCTGCGTTTAATAAAAAAAGGGCATCCAAAAGGATACCCGGTTTCATTTAGCTTGCCTTTTCATAATTATCTTTGTCATATATATTTATACCGGCTTCGTTTAACATCCATTCGATATGAACTCCATACCCACTTGTAGGATCATTAACAAATACATGGGTGACTGCACCGATTAATTTCCCATTTTGTATGATGGGACTGCCGCTCATTCCCTGAACGATCCCACCCGTTTTTTGAAGCAATTCTTTATCCGTCACTTTTAAGACCATTCCTTTAATCGCAGGAAACTTCTGTGGTATGGAACTGACGATTTCCACATCGAATTCCTCTACTTTGGAACCATCCACCACCGTCAGGATTTTAGCTGGTCCTTCCTTTACCTCATGGGAAAGGGTGATGGGGAGCGCCTTGTCATTTATCCCATTTTTAAAATCTTGATTTAATTTCCCAAAGATCCCAAAGGGACTGTTGCGATTGATATTTCCTATTTTTTCTTTATTAGAAGAAAAGCGTGCCAATTTTTCTCCCGGATCACCATTGCTTCCTTTTTCGATGGACGTGACAGTCGATTGAACGATCTGTCCGTCCTTTACAACAATCGGCTTTTTTGTATCCATATCGGAAATAACATGTCCCAATGCCCCATATTTTTTCGAGTCCGGGTGATAAAACGTCATCGTTCCGATGCCGGCTGCTGAATCACGGATATACAAACCTAATTTGTAAGTTCCTTCATTCTTATCTTTCAAAGGTAAAAGGGTACTATGAAGCACTTTATTCTCTCGGTTAATGACCAAATTCAACGCCTGACCCTTTTCACCTGCCTGTTGAACAAAAGGGGTTACATCCCCCATCTTCTTTATCGTCTGACCATTGATTTCTGTAATAATATCACCTATTTCAATTTTCGCTTTTTCTCCTGGTGATTTTTTTCCCTGCGCAGTATCAATAAGATGATGACCTACTACGAGCACCCCAAGAGTATTAAGCTTCACACCAATGGATTGGCCTCCAGGCATGACTTTAAAGTCTTTTATCACTCTAATGTCGACCTTTTTGGCAGGCAGGCCTGCCACATCGAGTAACACTTCATTCGTCCCTGGTTTCTCAGCACCAAGCGTAATTGAAGTTTGCTCATCATGAAGCGAAATCCCATCACTGGATCCCGAAGCTTTTGCAGAAACAGGCAATGATTTGGAAATACTATATTTACTTCCTTCAAATAGTACAAGATGATTTGGAATTAAAAAATATTCACGAGATGGCTGGTATAACCCTAATGTTAATAGCGAAACAAGGAGAATTCCACCGATGATTCTGTTTATCCATACAAATTTCAATCCATTCACTCTCCTCGCTCTCTGAAACTTTATGGCTACACCTTTAATTTAGCCCTCAGGACAGTCATTTATAACAGGTACACAAAATAAAAGCTATCCGTTTTTGGATAGCTTTACAATGAATGCTTATGATAAAAGTTTAAATAATCTTCTTACTGGCCCATCAAGATGTAATCTTCAGCCTTTTGGCCAGCTGAATTAATTCATTGGCATGCTGCTTCGTCAAATCCGTAATCTCGACTCCTGAAATCATCCTGCCGATTTCTTTTATTTTTTCAGTTTCAATTAGAGGCTTTACAGAGGTATTCGTACGTCCAGCCCTTACATTTTTCGCTATGAAAAGGTGGGTATCCGCCATAGCTGCCACCTGTGGTAAATGGGATATGCACAGCACTTGAGACCCCGTTGCCACTTTATAGATCTTTTCAGCAATCGATTGTGCAACCCGTCCGCTCACACCCGTGTCCACTTCATCAAATATAATCGACGTTATGCCTTGGTGCTTGGAAAAAATGCTTTTCAAAGCCAGCATGATCCTCGACAGCTCTCCACCCGATGCAATTTTAGAAAGGGGTTTTAACGGTTCCCCCGGATTGGTGGAAATATAAAATTCCATCGAATCCAGCCCCGATTGATTAATGCCCCTATCTGATAACTCATCGAAAGTATAAGCCGTTTGAAGGAAATGGGGTTCGAAAATTGTCTTTTCCATGTATAAATCTTTTAATTCCTGATGGATCTTTTTGGTTAACTGCTGAGCGAATGTCTGACGAAGATCAGACAAATTCTTTGCTTCAACAATTAAATCAGCCTTTATTGATTTCATTTCCTTTTCAAGCTTTGCTATGTGTGTTTCCCTATTTTGCAGTTTTTCGACTTCTTCTTCTATGCCTGCACCATATTCCAGGATTTCCTCGATGGACCGCCCGTATTTACGTTTTAATTGATTTATTTCATTTAGGCGACTTTCAATGAATTCAACACGTTCTGTATCAAAATCCAAAGAGTCTAATTGATCTCGGATGTTCGATACGGCCTCTTCAAGAAGGAAGTAACTATTTGATACGGTCTCGGAGCTGTTTTTTAAACCTTCATCAAGCCCTGCCGCCTCTTCCAGGTTATTCATGGCTACGGAAAGCCAATCAATTGCATGCTGCTCACCATTTAAAGCATTATAACTCGTTTGCAGCGCTTCATGTATTTTTTCGAAATTATTAATTTTCTTCCGCTCTTCCATCAATTCTTCATCTTCGCGAAGTTTCAAATCAGCTTTTTGGATTTCATCGAATTGAAATTGGATCAAGTCAAGGCGATGGACCATTTGCTGTTCATTTTGACTCAAACTATTTAATTGTTTAGAAGCGGTTTCATAACGTTTATATAGCTTTTGGTATTCCGTGAGTGCCGATGCGATTTTTTCTCCGCCGAATTGATCCAGCAGAGGAAGGTGGAGCCGTTCATCCATTAATTCCTGATGTTCATGCTGACCATGAATATCTATCAATGTCCGTCCTATCTCGCGTAAAATGGCAATCGTTACAAGTTTTCCATTTACCCTGCAAACGCTTTTGCCGCTCTGTGAAATATCCCTACGAAGAATGGCCATACCGTCATTCATATCCAGGCCAAACTCTTCTGCTTTGGCAAAGACCGGGTGTTTCTCATCTTCAATTTGAAATAATCCTTCTATTTCGGCCTTCGACTCACCATGCCGTATGAACTCGGCAGAACCACGTCCTCCAACCAAAAGGTGAACGGCATCTATAATAATTGATTTCCCTGCCCCTGTTTCTCCGGTCAAGACAGTCAGGCCTTTCTCAAATGAAACGGACAGGCTGTCTATGATCGCAAAATTCCTAATCGATAGTTCTGTTAACAAACTAGGTCACCTCACAAAATTATTAGAGCATGTCCAAGAATTTGCCGGAAATGATCTTTGCATCTTCCTCAGAACGGCAGATAATTAAACAAGTGTCATCGCCGCCGATCGTCCCGAGTATTTCTTGCCAATTTAAATTATCAATCAATGCACAGATTGCCTGGGCATTACCCGGGAGCATCTTCATTACCAGTAAATTATTGGCTGAGTCAATGCGTACAAAAGCATCAACCAGGATTCTCTTTAATTTTTGAAGTGGATTGAAACGTTGATCGGCTGGCAGGCTATATTTATACCTTCCATCAGTTAAAGGGACCTTAACAAGGTGAAGCTCTTTAATATCCCTTGAAACAGTGGCCTGAGTTACATTGTATCCAGCTAATTTCAGTTCTTCAACTAGCTCATCCTGGGTTTCTATATCATTATTCGTTATAATGTCCCTTATTTTTATATGTCGTTGTCCTTTATTCATAAGTAGAAGCACCTCTTCTCAACTGTTGCTCATTTAATGGAGTATCACTTTTATATCATACTTAAGCAAGCTGCCCAAAATGGGATTGTTTCAAGTATCATCCGTACGTGCAAATAGACCGCTTTCTAAAGTGGCTAATATTAATGTTATCGGATTTTTATGCAATTGTACAACTTTTTCTCTAAAAAGCATAACAACTCTATTTTTTGTTCATACCTATTTTATGTATTCCCCTTAAATGATTCAAGTGCATTACAGGACCATTTAAAATTAAAAAGCTCCTTTTAGCCAACCATCCAGCCAAAGGAGCCATACAAAAAGTTCTAGCTATTCTTTTTTAAATTGGGCATGGGCTTCCCTAACGATGTCATCAACCGTTTTCGAAAGCAATATCGCTCCATCGTCTTTTGACCCTTGCCAGTATAAATGAAGTAAAAATTCAATATTTCCATCACCGCCGGTAATCGGTGAGAAGGAAGCATCCTTAATATCGTAGCCTTCCTTTTTTGCAAAAGAAATGATCTTATCCAACACTTGTTTATGGATTTTGGGATCACGAACAATCCCCTTTTTACCCACTTGATCCTTCCCAGCTTCGAATTGCGGTTTAACTAAAGCAACGACGTCGCTATCCGGAACAAGGAGCGTCTTTAACACCGGTAGAATTAACGTTAGCGAGATGAAAGAAACATCAATGCTTGCAAAGTTTGGCATCTCCCCATCGAGATCGGCGGGTGTAACATAACGGAAATTCGTCCGTTCCATTACTTTTACCCGTTCATCCTGCCTAAGCTTCCATGCAAGTTGATTATAGCCTACATCAAGTGCATAAGACATTGTGGCACCATTTTGCAGGGCACAATCGGTGAACCCTCCAGTTGATGATCCGATATCAAGCAGGATTTTTCCGTTCATTTGTAAATCGAATTCCTTTAAGGCCTTTTCAAGTTTAAGTCCGCCTCTTGAAACGTAAGGCATAACTTTTCCTTTGATCGTAAACTCAAGATCGACCGGCACTTTTTCACCCGGTTTTTCGTACCTCTCTTCATTCGCGTAGACAAGACCAGCCATAACCATACGCTTCGCTTTTTCACGTGTATCGGCCAAGCCTTGTTCTACAAGTAATATATCTACTCTTTCTTTCATCACTTTCATATTGTCAGGCCCTTTTTTCTTTTTTTGGTGTTATCATTTTAATCTTTTTGATGGCTGTCTCTGTCGTTAAACCGATTTCTTCAAGAAGTTCATCGACACTGCCATGTTCAATGAAATAATCAGGTATTCCCATTCGATCTATAATTGCCCCATAAAAACCTTGATCATGAGCATATTCAAGTACAGAACTACCAAAACCACCTTGTAGAACCGCTTCTTCTATAGTCAAGATAGGCATTTTTTCACCAAGAAGACTGCTTAGCATGTTCTCATCCAAAGGCTTAATGAAACGGGCATTGATCACCTTAACTGAATAATCCTCTTTCTCAAGCAGTTCTGCAGCTTTAAGAGCCATGGGGATGGTTGTACCGAACGTTAAGATGGCAGCATCCGTTCCTTCTTTAAGAACTTCCCACGTACCGATTGGAATCTGCTGTAAGTCAGTATCCATTTCAACTCCCGAACCATTCCCACGAGGGAAACGCATAGCGATCGGACCATCATTATAGCTTAAGGCCGTATTGACCATATGTTGGCCTTCGTTTTCATCTTTCGGCATCATCAACACCATATTTGGAATGTGGCGTAAGAAAGCAATATCGAAAACCCCTTGATGTGTTTCACCATCAGAACCAACCAATCCGGCACGATCGATCCCTATGAATACGTTTAGATTCTGTCGGCAGATATCATGGACCACCTGATCATAAGCCCTTTGCAGGAAGGTTGAATAAATAGCCAGGAATGGTTTCATTTTTTGCGTTGCCAATCCAGCTGCAAAAGTTGCTGCATGCTGCTCGGCAATCCCTACATCATAGAAACGTTCTGGGAACTCTCGGGAAAACCCCACCAATTTCGAACCTACCGGCATTGCAGGTGTAATCGCGACAATCCGTTCATCTTCACGAGCGAGCCTGCTGACAGTATCGCTTACGAGGGCACTCCAAGCAGGAGCTTTACTAGTGGATTTCACGAAATCGCCTGTCTCGATCTTGTATGGGCCTGTCCCATGCCAATTTCCTGTTGTATCCAACTCGGCAGGTGAATAACCCTTGCCTTTTTTCGTGATGACATGTAGCAGTACGGGTCCCTTCGTTTTCTTGGCATATCTTAAATTCTCCAGCAATTCTTCATAATTATGACCATCAACTGGTCCAAGGTATGTGAACCCGAGTTCTTCAAAAAAGATTCCTGAGACCAATAAGTACTTCATGCTATCCTTCAAGCGTTCAGCGGTAGCCGCAAGTTTACCACCGACTGCAGGAATTTTTTTCAAAAGCAATTCCAATTCATCTTTTGCCCAGTTATATTTACCTGCTGTCCGCAATCTTCCCAATATCGTGTGTAAAGCACCTACGTTAGGGGCTATCGACATTTCATTATCATTCAGGATAACGATCATGTCCTTTTTTTCATCACCGATATGATTCAAAGCTTCAAGCGCCATTCCGCCTGTTAGGGCCCCGTCCCCGATGACAGGTAAAATAAAACTTTTTTCACCTTTGATATCACGGGCAGCCGCCATTCCCATTGCAGCTGAAAGAGAAGTCGAACTGTGACCGGTTTCCCAAACATCATGAGGGCTTTCAATCATTTTAGGAAAGCCGCAAAGACCTTTATATTTCTTTAAGGTATTGAACTCTCCTGCTCTGCCAGTCAGGATTTTATGGACATAGGATTGGTGACCGACATCCCATAAAATTTTATCGTTCGGACTGTCGAATTCTTTATGCAAGGCTATAGTCAACTCGACTACACCTAAATTGGGACCAATATGCCCACCGGTCACCGATAATTTTTCCACAAGAAATTTTCGTATTTCCATACTTAACTCAACTAGTTCTTCATTATTCATATTCTTCAAAAAAGAAGGGTCTTTTATAGATAGAAGATCCAAACAGGACCACTCACTTTCTGTCATTTTCGGTTGTAAGCAAAAACAAAGCCTCATAAAAGAGGTCTATATGGAAGACTTGACCGAAAAATTGGTTTTAAGTTAAAAAATAGCCGCCAACACCCAGGTGATTTCGGCGGCTTAATATACCTATTTATCACATATCTCAATTAAAAATCCCATTTGGGTTTTCACATATTTTTGCACAATGAGTATACCATAAAACCTCATTTGATAACAAATTTAGCCACAATCAATGGTTACGGTTCGCTATTAAATCAGTTAGATCATTCAACAGACCCGTTTGTAATGTTGTTTTTCCTAAAGCGGCATGAGCAAGTTCAATATGATGTTCCAACTTTTCCTTTGCCCCTTGAAGAGTAAGTAAAGAGGGGTATGTGCTTTTGTGATTTCCCACATCACTGCCAACCGGCTTGCCGATCAACTCTACTGATCCTTCAATATCCAGAATATCATCCCGAATCTGAAAAGCAAGCCCCAGATGGTATGCAAAGTCACGTAAATGCAGTCGCTGTTCTTCATTCGCCCCGGCCAATATAGCTCCGGAAAGGATGCTAGCAGTCAATAATTTCCCTGTTTTATGTTCATGGATATACTCCAATTCCTGGAGCGTCAACTGTTTATTTTCACCTTCCATATCGGCAACTTGACCGCCAACCATCCCTTCGGCTCCGGCGGACCTGGCAATTTCAGATACAAGGTTCAGCTTCATTTCAGCCGTCACCTCGGGATCGATCATTTCCGTCACCAATTGAAAACTATATGTAAGGAGGGCATCACCTGCCAGTACTGCTACCGCCTCACCGAATACTTTATGGTTCGTCGGTTTTCCCCGGCGAAGATCATCATCATCCATCGCTGGGAGATCATCATGGATCAATGAATATGTATGTATCATTTCAATGGCAGCGGCTGCAGGTATACCCATCCTCAAGTTTTTCCCAAAGGCCTCTAGAACCGCAAAGACCAATAAAGGGCGAATCCGTTTACCGCCTGCTTCCAATGAATAGATCATGGCTTCTTTGACCACAGCCGGAGCTTTCAACTTATTGACATATTCAACGATTTCTCTTTCTATAATCGCCTTATATTCTTTAGAAAACATATCAAAGGACGCCGTACCCATGTTATTCTTCCTCCTGGACAGCGAAGTTTTCAAGTTCCCCATCTTCGCGTAAAATTTGAGTCAATTGATCTTCAACTGCCTTAAGTTTTGAGTGACAAAGCCTGGATAAGTCCATTCCTTGTTTATATATGGAGATGGCTTCTTCTAAGGGCACATCCCCCTCTTCCAACTGTTCCACAATTTTCTCGAGATTCTCCATCGCTTCTTCAAATGTAGCTTCCTGTTTTTTTGTCATGGTTCCATTCGCTCCTTTATTTCTTTAATTTCACATTCAAGGGTTCCATCTTTTATGGAAACGGCTATTCTATCCCCTTCGGTTACTTGCTGTGTACTTTTCACTAATGTCTCATCCTCAGCAAAAACCAATCCATAGCCCCTTTCCATGATTTTTAATGGGCTGAGGGCAGACAACGTGGCTGTAATATGAACGAACTGCTGTGATTTTTGCCGATAGATGGCTTCCATGGCCCTCCGTAATACTTTTGCATGCTGCCGCAATTCATCTTTGGATTTTTTCACAGCTTGTTCAGGATGCTGCTTTTTCAGAATATCGTTGATCTGATTAAGCTCATCTCTCTTTTTCATGAAATAACGCGTGCTGGACCTCCCTAGCCTGTCCATCGTCTTGTCTAGCTGTTCAAGCTTCTGTTCATACATTTTATGTGGATAACGAAAAGCATAAGACCTCTCCATCCTGGTCAATCGGGTGCGTTCAAAATTCACCGCTTCACGAATGGAACGGGTCAAGCGATTCTTACGGTTCATCAGACGTTCGTGTATTTCATTAAGATGGGGAACTGCTAACTCTGCTGCACCAGTCGGCGTAGGGGCCCTCATATCGGCGACAAAATCAGCGATTGTAAAATCGGTTTCGTGACCGACAGCAGAAATTATCGGTATATCAGAATCATAGATCGATTCAGCCACTATCTCCTCATTAAAGGCCCATAGCTCCTCGATCGACCCGCCACCCCTTCCGACAATGAGCACATCGCTTTCCGCCCTTGCGTTAGCCATGGAAATTGCCTTGGCAATCGATTTAGCGGCATTATTCCCTTGCACAAGTGCAGGGTAAACGATAATTCTGGCAATTGGATATCTCCGCTTGATCGTTGTCAGGATATCTCTTAGTGCGGCTCCGGTCGGTGAAGTTATGACTCCTACAGACTTAGGGTACTGTGGAATCGGTTTCTTATGTTCGGCCAAAAACAAACCTGCCGCCTCCAGCTTTTTCTTCAGCTGTTCATAAGCAAGATACAAATCCCCCACGCCATCAGGTGCCATGCTTTTCACATATAGCTGATACTGTCCGCCCGCTTCATATAATGATATATCGCCCTTAACAAGTACCTTCATTCCATTTTCGGGGAGGAATTTCATCCCTTTGTTATTGGCGGCGAACATAACGGATAGGAGTCGGGCCTTCTCGTCCTTTAGAGTAAAATACATATGTCCGCTTGTATGTTGTTTAAAATTCGAAATTTCGCCTTTTATGTATACATTTTGCAAATGGGGATCGGCATCGAACTTCCTTTTGATATATTTCGTTAAAGCCGATACACTCAAATATTGTTGGTTGCTCATATAATGTCTCCTTCCGATGGAAATCGGATATAAAGAAAACTTACCTATAGGTTACACTTAAAACTTGATTAAATCTATGAATGGAAAAAAGCGGTCTCCCGTTATTATAAAACAAGAGGTCCGCTTCTTTAAAATAATTTAACGCTTTTTTCAGCTTTTCAATGCTTGCTTGTTCTGTTCAAGTGCTTTTTGAGCAGATTTGACCGTATTCTTCATAAGCATCGTAATCGTCATGGGACCAACGCCTTTAGGAACAGGTGTAATGAATGAAGCCTTATTTTTCACTTCATCAAACGCCACATCACCGCAAAGCTTCCCTTCTTCATTCCTGTTCATTCCGACGTCAATGACGACTGCACCTTCTTTGATATGTTCACTCGTGATCGTGTCCCTCTTGCCGACAGCGGCCACAACGACATCAGCTTGCTTGGTATAATACGCAAGGTCCTTTGTCTTTGAATGACAGTAAGTAACGGTTGCATTCGCATTTAAAAACATTTGTCCGGCTGGTTTTCCAACGATATTACTTCTCCCTACGATGACAACATGCTTACCTTCAAGGTCATAGTCGATATACTCAAGCATCACCATGACACCGTATGGCGTACAAGGTAAAAAGGCATCCTGCCCCGTCATCATCCGCCCAATATTAATCGGATGAAATCCATCTACATCCTTCTCGGGGGAAATCGCTTCAATGATCGCTTTTTCCTGAATATGTCCAGGCAACGGCAGCTGCACCAATATACCGTGAATACTGTCATCCTGGTTTAATTCATCAATGCTCTGAATTAATTCCTCCTGAGATAGTTCCGCAGGCTTTTTAATTAATACAGAATGCATGCCCAAATCTTCACAGGCCTTTTGCTTATGGCGTACATAGGTTTGTGAAGCTTGATTGTCGCCCACCAGGATTACAGCCAAACCCGGAACGATATTTTTTTCACGTAACTGCTGCACTTCCTTACTCATTTCCTGCCTAACTGACTCTGCAATTTCTTTACCATTAATGATTTGAGCTGACATGTGTATATTCCTCCCAAGATAATTTGCTAAAGAAATTACTGAGAAAATCCTCGTTCAAGGCTGCAGCTTTAGCTGCCGCTTTTCACCTTTACTTTCGATAAAACGGCATTTACAAAGCTGCTTGATTGATCATCACCGAATTTCTTAGCAATTTCAATAGCTTCATTCATTGCAACACTTACAGGAACATCTTCACTGTGAATCATTTCATAAACCGCGATCCGCAGTAAATTCCGATCAATGTTCGCCAGTCTTTCCAACGTCCAGTTCTCTAAATTGTCCCTGATCATTGCATCAAGTTGTTCACGATTTTCCGTTATTCCCATTACTAATTTTTTGAAATATTCATCAGTAGGAGCACCATCCAGTACGCTTTCCATTGCTTCTTCTGCATTCGACTTGGCAATATCTATCTGATATAGTGCTTGAAGGGATTTTTCACGGGCTACTCTTCTTTTCATAATCTTACTCCTTTAACATCTACTATTATATATGAAAATGCTAGAACAAACGAACATTAAATAATATTTTTTGAAAAATATTAAGATTTTCGCTGTTTTTTTTATAAATTAAGCTAATCTCACTAAAATTAAGGCCAAAAGACTCAAACACCTTGATTCAAGACAACATCTCAAGATTCATTTCCAGTTAAACGGCCAACAAAGTCCCATACTTTTTTAAAGTGTCAAAAAGCTCTTGCCTAGCTTTCATGCTCATATTTCACCTTTTACACTCTAACAGAAATCACCCTTGAATTAAAGGGAAACTTCCAGACACCGCCTTATTATGTTCATTTTACGTAATATTATAAGCGGGGTATCATCGAGTCAAAAATTCCAAAAACAAAAACCCGGCTTTTTGCCGGGTTTTTGCAGGTGTGAATCGAATGAAGCCACTTACACTTCTTGTTCGTGATCCGCTTCTTGTTTAGCGTTTTCAAACGCAATGCCTACTACATGAATGTTCACTTCGCCCGCGTCGATAGCGGTCATATTCAACAAAGCTTCACGAATGTTATCTTGAACTTCCTGAGCAACTTTCGGAATCGAAACACCAAATTTCATGACACAATAAAGTTCGACTTTGATGGATTCTCCCGATAAGTCCACTTTAACACCTTTACCGTGATTCTTTTTACCAAGCTTTTCAACAACACCTGTAGCGAAATTCCCGCGCATATGTGCAACACCTTCAACTTCCGATGCAGCGATACCCGCAATTACCTCTATCACCTCAGGTGCAATCTCCACTTTACCCAGCCCATTATAATCATTCATTTCGAGTAATTGGCCTTCCATTTCATTCATTCAAAAGCACCTCCTGTCTTCCTTTACATTATGAGTTCATTACATCATATATTTCAAGGAATTTGGTATTAAATTCTCCGGAAACAAATTGTTCATGCTGAAGTAACTTAATATGGAAAGGAATTGTCGTATTGATACCCTCAATGACAAACTCTCCTAAAGCGCGTTTCATCTTCTCAATCGCCTCGTCCCTCGTCGGTGCATGGACAATCAATTTAGCGATCATGGAATCGTAATACGGCGGTATCGAGTACCCAGGGTATGCCGCAGAATCCACACGCACTCCGTAGCCGCCTGGGGGTAAATACATGTGAATTTTACCTGCGGAAGGCATAAAATTCTTTTCTGGATTTTCTGCATTGATCCGGCATTCGATAGACCATCCGTTAAAAGTCACATCTTCTTGTGAAAGTGATAGTTTGTCACCTGAAGCAACTTTGATCTGTTCTTTAATCAAATCCACGCCCGTTACCATTTCTGTAACTGGGTGCTCAACCTGGATACGTGTATTCATTTCCATAAAGTAGTATCTTCTATTCACATAGTCATAAATAAATTCAACTGTACCTGCACCTGAATAGTTAACGGCAAGAGCAGCCGTAACTGCAGCCTGCCCCATTTCCGCCCGTGTTTCACCATCAAGGGCTGGAGATGGAGTTTCTTCAACAAGTTTTTGCAAACGGCGCTGAACCGTACAATCACGCTCGCCTAAATGTATGGCGTTGCCATGATTATCTGCCATGACCTGGATTTCAACGTGACGGAAGTCCTCAATGAACTTTTCAATATACACGCCTGGATTCCCAAATGCCGTCGCGGCTTCCTGTTGCGTGATGTTTATGCCTTTGATGAGATCCTCTTCGGTCCTTGCAACGCGGATACCTTTACCGCCACCGCCGGCAGTAGCTTTGATGATGACTGGATAGCCCATTTCGTTAGCTAGGGCTACACCCTCATCCGTATCTTTAATTATGCCTTTAGAACCGGGAACGATCGGTACACCAGCTTTGCGCATGGTTTCCCTTGCTACGTCCTTTGTTCCCATTTTATTGATGGCTTCTGGGCTAGGACCGATGAAAATGATATTACATTCACGGCATAGCTCAGCAAAGTCGGCATTTTCAGCAAGGAATCCATATCCAGGGTGAATCGCATCAGATCCCGTTTTCTTGGCTGTACTGATTATGTTCGTTGTATTTAAATAACTGTCTTTTGATAATTTAGGACCGATGCAATATGCTTCATCAGCAATTTGAACATGTAATGCTTCTTTATCCGCTTCTGAATAGACCGCTACAGTCTCGATCCCTAACTCTTTGCATGCCCGGATGATTCGGACTGCAATTTCCCCACGATTGGCAATCAATACCTTTTTAATCATTTAGAAACAGCTCCTCATTCCGGCTTTACTAAAAATAATGGTTGGCCATATTCTACAAGTTGACCTTCTTTTACAAGGACTTCAACGATTTCACCGGTTACTTCGGCCTCGATTTCATTGAAAAGTTTCATAGCTTCCACGATGCAGACAATGGAATCCCCTGTTACTTTATCGCCTGCTTTTACGTATGCAGGAGAATCCGGTGCAGGAGATTGGTAAAAGGTCCCTACCATCGGAGAAGTGATTTTATGTAAATTTTCCTGTTCCGTGACGGCAGCAGCCGGTTTTGCAGGTTCAACAGCTTTTGGCACTACAGGGGCAGGGGCCGCTGCGGGCTTGACCTCTACAGCTCCATTGGCTTGAACAACTTCTGGAGCAGCTGCTGGGTGTAATACTGTACCCGTTTCAGTTTTTTTCAATTTAATTTTCGTTCCTTCATTTTCAAAAACGAATTCACTGATATTTGATTGATCGACTAGCTTAATTATTTCACGAATTTCTTGCACTTTCATTTTGTGGCACCCCTTGTCTAATTTAATATGAGTTTGTGAGGCAATAATATTTTATGTAACCTTTTACCTTTAGCTTATCCTACCTTGTCCATTTATGCACAAAGTAGTCGCTTTCTCCATGCGAAAGCGAATAAACTGAATACACACCTCATCTGTATTATAACAGACATTTCACTTTCTCAAAATATTGTTTCCTTTAGAAAATTGAAAAGTTTATGACCAGCTTCTAACATCATACAATATTAGCTTATACAAATTCAATGATAGATTAGTTGCAGCTTGAAATCCATACTTCTATATTACACCTTTATTATAATATTGTGAATAATTTTAAACTGGATCCCCTCAGCGTTTTCACCTGATTTTTGCGAATTACCCCTGAAATAACAGTTATAAATTTTAGTATAATTACTTTTCTAGAATATTACTGAGAATTATAGTCACCATTTCTATTTGAGTTCTTGATATAAATAGACATAAAAAAACTTTTCCTCTAAAGTTTCCCGATTGGATGATCGCGAAAAAAGCTTAATAAAAAAAGCCACCCTTTTTTTATTAAGGGGGACTTTCACATTTTCATGATTATGAACTGTTGTGTATCAGCTCTTTCATCTGTATGTGAGATTACTTTTCCGGTTGAAAATCGACCACTACATTTTGTGCATCGCTCACTTCTTTCCTTACGAGGCGGATAATGTTATTGGCCTCTGTTTTCGTCTGTTTATCGGCCTTGACACTCACCTTTACATCCGTTCCATCCACACGGACAAGTGCGGCATTGTAATCCATGGCCACTATTAAGTTTTCGATGATATTTTCTTTTACCTTCGTTTCACTTAATTGTTCGATTTTCGCATAGGCCTCGTCTCTTTCCTCAGAGGAAAGCTCTGTGTTGCCCATCTTTGCAGTCAATTCTTCATTCAGCTTCGCCCGTTCATCTTCAATCTGCAACCTTAACGATTCAAATTCATCCCCTGATGCAATGGTTACAGAAGAACCTTCTGTATTTTTGGCCGTTTCTTTTTCACTTTTATTTTCCCCTTTTGGATCAGCTTTGCTTTCTGTTTTACTTTCTGTTTTATTTTCTGCCTTTTCCATTTGTTCTGTTGCCGTCATATCGGCGGCATTTTCCTCAGGAGCGGTTAAATAATAGACTGAAAGTACAACGACCAGACTTAGCATAGTCAATAACCAAACGGTTTGTTTTTTTAATAACATGTAGATTTTCCCCCTTATTTTTTAGGCATGACAGAAACCCGGTGACTCGGTACATCCAGTGAACGTGTGACAGCTTCGATGATCCACTTCTTTATTTGAATGTTTTCGGCTCCTTTAGCGACTACGAGGACTCCTCGTACACTAGGCTTTTTCGTTTCCGAAATGATCGGTCCTTCTTTTTCACCGCTTTTGACCAAAACGAGCTGTTCATCAACCGATGTGTCTTCGACCGTCCTTTTGCCGCCTTCCTTGTCGGTTTCTTGTGTGACTTGTTTTTGGGTGACTTTGTTTCTTTCATATACTTTTTTCTCGGATGCATCCACATAGATTACGACTTTTACATCCTGGACGCCTGCGATGGATTCAAGCGCTTCCTTCATTTCATTCTGAAGATATATTTCATAATCTTTTGTCGTCTTGAATTCGGATTTCTTCTGACCGAATGTTTCAACCTCCCCTTCATCGTTCTGTTTATCATTATTGAATACAGTCTTCACTTCAGGTGTTTGTCCCGTCTGGTTGGTGGTTAACAAATTCCCGGCCATCATAATTCCCGCTCCCAAAAGGACAACTATTAGAGCATAGACATACAGGGAAGGTTTTTTTTCCTTAGGTTCTTTTTGGTCAGGGTCTTTATTTAATAGTTTTTGCAGCCAGGATAACGGACCTTTGTCTTTGTTCAATACTCAGTCACTTCCTTTCCCCGGCGATTTCAATGATCTCTTCATCAACGGACCAACTTGTTGCCAGAAACCTTTTCACAGCATCAAGATTGGCATCATTCGAAGAGGATAGTTTCTCTGCATTGATATCAACCTTCGCTACTGCCTCTATCCCCGAGTCTTCTTTCCCTTCTGCCTTTTCCAATGATATCGTTATGTTTTGCAAATCATCAGCGCTCGGTTCTTCCTCATTTTTGACCCCTACATCAATTGAACTAATCTTCATGTTATAATCCACCATCAGCTCCTCTTCCACTTCTGCCTGTAAGTCAACAGCCATTTGTTTTAAAATATATGCACCCTGGGTAGCTTGTATTTCTTTTTTCTTCATTTCTGTCAAATTTCCTAAATCTTTTTTTTTCTGATCTTGAAATTCACTTGTAGCCGCAGAGAGGATTTCGTCGAAATCCTTATTGAATAATCCCAATATAGGAGTGATGATGATCGCAATCAGTAAAAGTCCGATTACCATTTTGGCATACTTCTGTAAAGCTGAATTCGGAAGAAGCATATCGATCACAGTAGCCAGCAATACAAATATGATGATGTTAGATACCCAGCCAGCTAAAAAACTCACCAAAGCCCTCCTCCTTTCTTAACGAACCATCAGTGTAATGTTTCCAGAAGCGATAATTACAGTGATACTTAAAAAGAACATGAGTGAGACAATGGCCAGTGCTGCGAAAATATAGATCATGCTTTTACTTATAACGTCAAGACATTTTATTACAGGCCCTCCGCCCAGCGGCTGCAAAAGACTCGCTGCCAACTTATAGACAAAAGAAATCATCAAGATTTTTATTGCTGGAAATGTGGTTATGAGCAAGAGAATTATGACACCTGACAAGCCCACTGTATTTTTCAGCAGAACGGAGGCACTAATGACCGTATCCGTTGCATCAGTAAACATGCGCCCTATTACCGGTATAAAGTTACCTGTCACGAATTTGGCCGTCCTGATCGTCACTCCGTCTGCTACAGCGGAGGATGCTCCTTGAACGGATATGACACCAAGGAATATGGTCATGAATGCACCTAGTATCCCGATAGCAAAATTCCGGAGAAGTTGTGCCATCTGTGTCACTTTATAATGTTCGGTCAATGTGCTGACAATGCTTAAAATCGCTGCAAAGAATAAAAGAGGGAGGACGACAAACTGGATCAAGATTCCGCTTGTATTCATTAAAAACATTAAGACCGGGTGAAAGAAAGCTGCTGATACAAGTCCTCCTGAAGCGGCAATTAAAGCCAAGAGTAAAGGGATGAGCGCCATTAAAAAGGAAATCATCAAATCTATCGTATCCTTTGTATATTCAATCGCCACATGAAAACTGTTAAGTGCCAAAATGATCAGCACCATATAAACGATTGCATAAGCGACCTTACTAACGGAGCTTTGTTCGAACGCGTTCTGCAAAGACTGCAGGAACATGCTGAAAACGGTTAATAAAATGAGTGAGCCCAGCAGCTTACCATTCACAAGCAGTTCATGAAAAATGAATTTTGTAATTCCCTTTATCCATTGGTCAAAGGAGAATTTCTTATCACCGCTTACAAAATCCATGAAGCTCCCCTTCTGGCTTTCCGGTAAGAACCCTCCATATTCCGTAACGATGTCATCCCAATATTGTTTGAGCTCATCGACACCCAGCCTATCTATTTGGGCTTGTACCAATTCGGTCTGCATGATCGGCTCTTGATCGATTTCACCATTTTCAGGATTTTCGGCGGCTTGTCCAATAGATGTATGCAAAAAAAAGAGTAAAACGAATAGAATGGATAAGTAAGGCATCCGCTGCTTCATACATTCACCTCATTGACTAGTAGGAGTGATCCGTTAACTTGGGAGCATCTGTAAAATCGTTTCGATAATGACCGTCAAAATCGGAATCGCCATGGCAAGAATCAAGATTTTCCCGCTCAATTCTATTTTGGAAGCGAGCGACCCTTGCCCTGCATCTTTTGTAATTTGAGAAGCGAATTCAGCAATATAGGCAATTCCGATTATTTTTAAGATGGTCTCTAGATACACGCTATTTACATGTGCATTCACTGCAATTTTTTCTAACATTAAAATGATTTCGTATATTTTATCCGCTAAAAAAAGAAAAATGGAGCAGCCTACAAAAATGACGAGCAGGAATGCGAAATTTGGTTTTTGCTCTTTGACGATCAAGGCCAAAAAGGTGGCAACTAGGGCAATGGCCACGATTTTTATGATTTCAATCGCGAATCCCTCCCTTACTGAAATAGGAATACAGATTTAATTTTTTGAAATAAATCCTCCACTACAGAAGCTACCATGAATAAAATATAGATAAATCCGAAAAGTGTCACCCACTGGGCATATTCCTTCTTCCCAACCTGATCGAGTATTGTGTGAAGAAATGCCACAACTAGCCCCACACCTGCTATTTTAAATATGATGTCCACATCAATGCCCATTTTCATTCCCCCCACATATTCCTACATCAGCAAAATGATCAATAATAGCCCTGATAAAAAACCAAGACTTTTCATCATTTTTTCATACTTTACCTGTCGGTCGAGCGCATCGCTCTCTTCTCTTTCCAAGTGTGCCATCGTTAGCATGATTTGCTTTTGCTGATGATATTTATCGCTTTTTCCAAGCGTCTCCCCAAACTGTGACAGTATCTCGAATTCCCCCTGTTTTAAAGCAAGGGATTGCCATATTTTCTTCAAACTATCAACCCATGCTTCTTTGACGGTGGTCTCACCTGACTCGAGTCGAGTTGCAAAGGTCTCGAAAAAGATGGATAAAGGTTTGGCCATCTGCTTAGACAGTTTCCTCGCTGCCTCTTTCAAAGGTGTATGACCATACATGATTTCAGCTTCGAGCGATTGCATGGCGACTTTCAGCTGTCTCAGTTGACGAGGCCTCATACTTAATTTTTTCGCAGCTTCGAAACCCGCCCATGTCGTTGCTATAATGATTATCGCTGCTCCAATTATCTTAAACATGCGGGTTCACACCTTCTTCCAAGAAAATAGGAACCCCCGCTGCATCAAGGACTTTATAGCTCCTTTTTCCGGATTTGCTTCTCTGTAATTCTATAAAACGTTCAAAGATGTTTTGCTTTAATATTTCGGCGATAAAAGGCCGCTTCTTAATTTCATCCAATGTATGGCCATGTGTAGTTATCATGAGTTTAATACCTGCATTAACTGCTTCGAGCACAGCTTGTGCATCCTCAGCGCGGCCTATTTCATCCACGATCAATACATCCGGGGACATCGAACGGATCATCATCATCATCCCTTCCGCTTTAGGACATCCATCGAGCACATCCACCCTTGTTCCAAATTCGAGCTGCGGCACGCCATGAACACATCCGGCAATTTCTGAGCGCTCGTCCACTATTCCCACCTTTTGAGGGGGAATTCCCCGTTTTTCATTTCCACTGGATATCATTCTTGCAATATCACGCAATACGGTCGTTTTTCCTGTTTGCGGAGCACCGATCAACATTGTATGTTGCCATTCCCCATTATATAAATAAGATGTTAGCGGTTCAGCAGCACCTATTTTTTCACGTGCAATCCGAATATTGAATGAGGAAATGTCCCTGATCGCTTTGACCGACCCATTTTCCAGGATCACCTTGCCAGCAAGACCCACCCGGTGTCCGCCCGCTATAGTTATATATCCCCGCTTTAATTCTTCCTCAAGTGTATATAACGAAAATTGACCGATTTGATTCAATAATTGATCTGCATCCGAATGGGTCACTTCATAGGAAAAGAAGAAAGGTTCCCCACCCACAATGACCTCAAGCGGCCTTCCAACTCGAATCCGCAGCTCTTCCATCTTCTCGATCATCATCGGTGTCATGCCCCGGAGTTGCTCGTATAATTTTTTCGGTAAAAATGAAAGAATCGTTTCCATTTTGACAATCCTCCTGTATACACCACTTTCAATAAAATATATGCCGACCAGACCGTAATGATGACAGGCTAATAAAGAAACAGACCATTTATTGAACTTTTTTATATCCTTCGGAATCTTAAAAGGACCAAAAAAAGACCGAGAAATTAATCTCGATCTCAAGCTGTAGACAAATTCGAAGAAAGCGAGTTTGTCTAAGTTTTTTTATGGCTTGTACAATTTGGACGTTGATTAAACGTAGGGCACTCGCTTTCCGCGGGCGGTCCGCCCTCGGCGCCATTGCGCCTGCGGGGTCTCCCTTGGACACGCTTTTCCCGCAGGAGTCTCGTACCTTCCGTTCCCAATCAACTTTGGTTTAACATTAAGATAGACCTACAGTCTTTTAAAATAGATGGATGAAAAAACTTGAGGTGAAAAGGATTCTTTTTAAAACATGATTCTATTCAGCGGCATCAGCTTGAAGTGATTACATTAGACCGACTGGTGCCAGCTTGTAAAATGGAGATTAAAGAGGGCTATCGTGAGTACAAATCAAATATCCTTTTGTGCAACTTGTTCATTTTTATCACAGTGTACAGAAAGTAAAGACCATCAGAAAGTAGTGACAAGCCATATTAGGCAAGAAGAAGCAGATCATCTGCGTCATCATGAAGTCAAATCCAATAAAAAATCAAAAAGGTTTCGGAATGAGACCATTCCGAAACCTTTTTGTCTACAACTGAAACCGAGATATTAATCTCGGCCTTCTTTCATTTATGCACGTGATACGTAAGAGCCTTCATTTGTATTGATCAATAATTTGTCACCTTGGTTGATGAAGAATGGAACTTGAACCGAAAGGCCCGTCTCAAGTACGGCTGATTTCGTTCCGCCTGAAGATGTATCGCCTTTTATTCCCGGCTCAGTTTCCGCCACTTCCAGTTCTACAGTGTTCGGAAGCTCTACCCCAAGTGTTTCGGCTTGGAAAGTCATGATATGGACTTCCATATTTTCTTTAAGGAATTTCAATTCACGTTCAATGCTTGAAGCTGGCAGCTCGATTTGGTCATATGTTTCGTTATCCATGAATACATGGCTATCACCACTTGCATAAAGGTACTGCATCTTGCGGTTTTCGATATGTGCTTTAGCGACTTTTTCACCAGCACGGAATGTTTTCTCTTGGATTGAACCTGTACGAAGATTACGAAGTTTAGAACGTACAAAAGCTGCACCTTTACCAGGTTTAACATGTTGGAACTCAATAACCTGCCAAATTCCATTATCTACTTCAATCGTAACACCCGTGCGAAAATCGTTTACAGAAATCATAAATTTGTCCTCCTACATGTACATGTTTACAGAATGATTAACTCTTTCGTTGAATGAGTAAGTGCTTCGTTACCTTCAATTGTAACGATTGTATCATCTTCAATCCGAACTCCGCCAACACCCGGTAGGTAAATGCCCGGCTCGACGGTTACGGCCATACCTGGTTCTAAAATGATATCAGACCTTAAGGATAATGCAGGACCTTCATGGACTTCCAGACCGATTCCATGTCCAGTCGAATGTCCAAAATACTGCCCGAATCCCTTTTCTTCAATTAAATTACGAGTTAGTGCATCCGCTTCCCTGCCCGTCATCCCAGGTTTAATCCCAGCCATTCCGCGCAGTTGCGCTTCTAAAACAATGTCATAAATGTTAATAAGTTCTTCACTCGGCTTGCCAACTGCTAATGTCCGAGTTATGTCAGACACATACCCGTTATAGTATGCTCCGTAATCCAATGTGACAAAATCGCCTTTTTCAATGATTTTATCCGTAGCAACTCCATGCGGGAGAGCTGACCTTACGCCAGATGCTACGATAATATCAAAGGAAGAGGAAGTTGCCCCCTGTTTCCTCATAAAGAATTCAAGTTCATTGGATACATCCAGTTCTGAAATCCCTGGACGCATGTAATCCAGAATATGTGTAAAGGCAGCGTCAGCAATAGCAGCCGCTTCCTTTAATATCTTAATCTCTGATGAAGTCTTTATCAAGCGTAAATTCTCAATAACTCCAGACACCGGCAAAAGTTGTCCTTCAATGGCCGCTTCGTATGCCTTATATGTGGCAAAAGTCAGATGATCTTGCTCAAAGCCCAGTGTGCCGATCTTCATTTCTTTTACTTGCTTACCGACCTCTTCGGTGATGGTTCCTTTGTGCTGGACGATTTCATAGCCCGTAGCCTGCTTTCCTGCTTGTTCCACGTATCTGAAATCAGTGATGAATTTAGCTTCATTTTGGGAAATCAGGACGACGCCTGCACTTCCGGTAAAATTGGTCATGAATCGGCGGTTATATGTACTGGTGATCAATAAACCATCAATGCCCACCTTTTCCATTGAGGCTCTTAAGCGCATTAGTTTATTCATTTACTTTCTCCCCTTTGCAATCTTTGTGATCGCCTGCAACGCCAATTCATATCCGTGTATCCCCAAGCCGACAATCTGTCCCGCCGATACCGGTGCGGTCACCGATTCATGCCGAAAGCTTTCACGGGCATGTATGTTCGAAATATGCACTTCCACAACTGGAACATCAATTCCGGCTATTGCATCACGAATCGCATAGCTATAATGAGTAAAAGCTCCAGGATTAATGATAATCCCGTCGATCCCCTGATCCTCTGACCAATGGAGCTTGTCGATAATCGCCCCTTCATGGTTAGTTTGAAATGAGGTTAGTTCCACATTTAACCCTTGAGCTTGCTGATGTAATAGAGCTTCCACATCCGCAAGTGTCGAGGATCCATAATGCGCAGGTTCCCGCTTCCCCAAGCGATTTAAATTCGGACCATTGATTAGTAAGATTTTTGTCATCATCAAACACCTGCTCATCATTAAAAGAATGCTTTCCATGAACATTCTATCATAATTACAAATTGTCTTACTACTTTTTTACAACCAAGAAGCAATCAGCTTTCCGATTGCTTCTCGGCCTTGTTTTTTTGACGTAGATATTCCTGATGATCATATGATATGGAATACCCTACAAAAAGACCGTATAAAATAAAAATGCAGACACTGGTTATAATCGTATTTGACGACATTTTTGAAATGGTTGGCAAATCGGCGAACATCGGTTTCAGGACAAATACCAGCAAAACCCAGCAAACCACTCCAAAAAAAATACCCGAAAAGATACTCTTCATCCTTTTAAAAAGACTATAGTAGATAAAAGCGATCCCCACGGATAAAATTCCGAACAAAAGTATGGTCATTACCGTACCAAGCCAGTGATCGATCCAGGCCATATTCGACCACGACGTAAGTATGAATTTTGGGCTAAACCCCATAAAATTAACATAATGGGCTATGATTCCAATTAAACTGGCTACAGCCCCCCCAACAAAACCGATAGCTAGTACATTGTAGATCGCACCTTGATTTTCCTGTTGAATTTGTCCATTTACATTAGAAGACATATCAAGCACCTCCGCTACGTAGTATGCCCTTTGTTAAATAGAACTATTTTTTTTTATTCTTAGGGAGCAGAATCACTAGAGGTTTTGTGATTTATTCTGTATGATTAAATCTTAAATAATGTACTTTTTTCAGAGGAAAATACCCATCCTCTGTTGAAGTTTATAATGTACACAGGATACTACCTTCCTGTGATTCAACATTCATAAAGTAATTGCAGGGATAAAGCCGCCATTTAAATTTTGGAGACCGTCTTTATCCCTTGTGATACTTGATAATAAACATGTTAGCACCCAAGAGAGAGCTACGTGAATAACTATTAGGTTGGTGTAGAAATGTCTGAGGTCCAAAAACCCGTTTATGGAGGGCAGGCTGTTGTGGAAGGCGTCATGTTTGGCGGCAAACATCACACAGTCACTGCGGTACGCCGCAAAGATTCAACGATTGTATATTATCATCTGCCGCGTGAAACGAAACCTGTTGTCAACCGCTTAAAAAAAGTACCGTTTCTAAGGGGTCTCGTATCACTGATTCAGTCAAGTGCCATCGGTTCAAAACATCTGAACTTTTCCACTGAACAGTATGAAGAAGAAGAAGAAGAAGGGGAAAAGCGGGACGAAAAGAAAAAAGAAACTAAAGAATCTTCTAAATTAAGTGTATGGCTTGGAGTTGCCGTAATCGGTGTCCTTTCCTTCCTATTCGGGAAGCTGCTTTTCACTTTGATTCCCGTATTTCTTGCCGCATTGACAAGACCCATCTTCAGTGGCCAAATAGAACAGGTTTTAATCGAAAGCTTGTTCAAGTTGATATTATTGCTGGTATACATTTACTTGGTATCCATGACTCCATTGATCAAGCGGGTCTTTCAGTATCACGGTGCAGAGCATAAGGTGATCAATTGCTTTGAAAGCGGAAAAGAATTGACCGTAGCAAATGTGCAGGCAAGTTCACGCCTTCATTATCGCTGTGGCAGCAGCTTTATTTTATTTACAGTCATTGTTGGCATGTTTGTCTATATGCTTGTTCCAATCGATCCATTATGGCTCCGTGTCGTGGATCGCGTTTTGCTTATCCCCGTAGTGCTTGGCATAGCCTTCGAGGTATTACAGTTGACCAACAAAGTAAGAGATATTCCAATTCTGCGTTACCTTGGCTATCCTGGCCTTTGGCTTCAGTTATTGACAACCAAAGCCCCTACCGACGATCAAGTCGAAGTTGCATTGGCATCCTTCCATGAACTGTTAAGGATGGAAAAAAAGACCGAAAAAGGTTTAGAATCAGATGTTATTGTGTAAAACACCTATACACATTTTGATGATGAAAAGTCATATACTAAATTAAGGGAATAATCTTCATTAATTTCTAGTATTTTACATGGGTAATGTTTAAAATAAGCAAAAAATGCTTATGATGCTCTTAAGGAGGTGTCTTTGTTGAAACGTTTCATATCTTTCATGATATACGGAATCATTGCCCTCGGAGTCCTCGGACTAATGAGCCGACTATTTAATGACCCGATTGGCTTTTTTAGAAACATTCTCATAATAGCCATTGTCGCAGGGATTATTTATATGATTTATACCGGATTAACAAAGGGAAAACCAGTAAAAAAAGAGCAGCAAGCATTCCGAAAGGCTGCACGCCAATCGAAAAAAAGGCTAAAAAACCGAACTTCGAAAAAGGATAATGTGGCTAGCTTTTCTGCAGCAAAATCATCAAAAAAAATAAAAGTGAGAAAGAAAACGGATAGTCACTTAACCGTCATTGAAGGAAAAAAGAATAAAAAGAAAAATCGGGCTTCTTTTTAAGAGCCCGATTTTTTATGATTATTAATATGACCATCTCTTAAGGAATTCTTTCGTACACTGTCTGCCCTGATTCATCAATTCTCCCTTTTTTTCATCATTCAGATTGAAATCCATTGCAGAAATTCCCCTCATCGGGATAAATACAATATTCTGGACGTGTTTCTTGGAAATATAACGTGCATCATGGGCATCTTTCATCGTTTTGAATAGTGCGGAGAACAATTCAAGCGCATTATCCACCACATGCGGTTTCCATATCTCATCGACACTTAGTCGCAAGCCTATGACCGGCCGTTCCTTTCTTACATGATCTGAATTGAATAACCACATTGGAAAATTGCTTAACACACCTCCATCAACAAAAAGGACCCTGCTTTTTCCGACATCAAGTTTGACTGGCTCAAAGAAATAGGGGATGCTACAACTCATTCTTACTGCCTTTGCCACTGGAAAAGTCATCGGATCAATTCCATAGTTAGATAAATCATCAGGCAGCACCACCAATTTCCCATGTGTAATGTCAGAGGTTATGATACGGAGAGATTTCGGCCGAACATCCTTAAAGGTGACTACATTCCTTTCGGCAAGTTTAGCGGCAATCCATGCTTCCAAAGCGTCACCTTTATAAAGGCCCAGTTTCCAGTATAAAAGGAGCCACTTGGCAAGCGGGATAGGCAAAAGACCACGCCTTTTATCCAGCATGCCGATTAAATCTATATCAAGAAAAAGCTGTTCCATTTCTTTTCCTGTGTACCCAGCGGCTACGAATGCTGCAATTATGGAACCTGCACTTGTACCGGCTGTCCTATGGAATACAAATCCTCGCTCCTCTAATTCCTGCAGGGCACCCACTAAACCGTAGCCTTTTATCCCGCCTCCGGAAAAAACGCCGTCAATAATCATAGCTGCCCTCCCCTAATCCGGTCTTTACATTTCTAAGCAGGATTAGAGCGATTTATGACAGTTTTATATGGAAAATGCCTTCGTCAGGTAAAATACTGAATTTCCGCTTTAGGGAAAAATTCCGCTATATACCCACGAATGGTCGTTTCCAGTTCTGCGGCTTCTTCGGTTTGGTAAACATATTTGCCAATTCCATATCGGCCCCATTTATATTTGCGCTTCGTTTCGTCCAGTTCCAATTTTGTTTTCGGATAGTTTTTTTGAATTACTTTTTTAGCAGGGCCCGTAAATCGATGCTGGATTAGTTCAAAAGTCAAGTCAGGGATATCCACCCCTTTTAACGCCTCACTTAACCGTTCGAATAATTCATGGTAGCCCTCCTTCCATGCTTCATGACGATATATTGGAGCTACGATAAAACCTAAGGGATATCCGGCACCTGCCACTTTACGTGCCGCTTCCATTCTTTCCTCGAAACTCGAAGTTCCGGGCTCGAAATTCTTTATTACGTAACGTGAATTTATACTGAACCGAAATCTCGTTTTTCCATTATGTTCAGCATCCAACAGGTGGTCGACATGATGAAATTTAGTTACGAACCTCAAAACCCCATATTCACTTTTTCCAAAATACTCTATAGCCCTTTTTAACGAATGTGTCAAATGATCAATTCCAACGATATCTGACGTGCAGGCCGCCTCAAAACGAGTAATTTCAGGCTTTCTCTCATTGATATATTTTTCAGCTGCCTCAAAAATCTCCTCGAGATTCACATATGTCCTAATGTATGGCTTTGTTCCGAGAGTCGTCTGTAAATAACAATAATGACAATGCCCCATACATCCGGTAGCAAGAGGGATGGCATATTCAGCAGATGGCTTTGAAGAATCGAATTTCAATGTTTTTCTGATGCCCACCACAAGCGTCGACTTGGCGACACGATATTTTTGCTGATCATTTTCTCCAGGAAGATCCCTAATTTGGTTATGTGATGTGGTCTCACGGATTTCAATGTTCAAATCCTCGAATTTCTTTTTCAATTCCCGGCCAAGCGGGTATTCCAATGCCCTAGGCTCGATATATACTAACTGTGGCATAAATGGTTTCATTTCGTTCTCCATTCTTTTATGGATTTGTTCATACTTTCAATCGAACTAGACAATCTAATTAATAAGGATAGTTTTTCTTTATTCTGTTATCCTCATGATTGTTTTTAATTGGAAATCGAAATGAAGGAGATGCAAAATGGCTAATAAACGAGAATTCTTGACAAACGGGATGGGGAAACAAACGATTACCGTCCAAACAGATAATAAATATCCTAATCCTAGGAATATTCCTGGAGACTCGGTCGATGAATTTTCGGTATTGAAGGATGGAAACCAATACCTGGCCGAAAAGGAAATAGGCCAACAAAATGAAAATGGTTGAATGAACTTAAAAGAGAAAGCCGGATTTGGCTTTCTCTTTTAATAAGTTTAAAAACTACTCGCCCGATCTTTTTAAAAAAAAGCCGTTAAGATTAGCTTTTCAGCACACTTAACGACTTCCCTTCTATTAGCTTATAGCCCACATTTTAATTGTGCTCCGCAATTCGTGCAAGTATTACATCCGCCCATTTCCTGGACTTCGCCTTTACGGCAGACCGGGCAAGTGTTGCCCACTTCCGACCCAATCGTAACATTCGTCGAACGCAGTTCATTTATCGTATCGACCAATACGACTTTTTTCTTTACTTCCACATCTGTCAATTCGTCCATTTCGAGCTGCTCGTCCATTTGGTTTTCTTCCGCTTTGAGCGTGAGAACCTGACTGTCACGGCTGCCATCCACATATACTGTACCGCCTTTTGCTCCGCCTTTATATAGACGTTCATATACTTTTTCAACTTGTTCGACAGTATATCCTTTTGGAGCATTGACCGTTTTACTGATCGAGCTGTCAATCCAACGTTGAATGATGCATTGAACATCTGCATGGGCTTCAGGAGCTAATTCCATAGCGGAAATGAACCATTTTGGAAGCTCTTGTGTATCAGCTTCTGGATGACGGTCCAAATATTCCTGAACAATATCAGCCTTAACTTCAATGAATTTGCCAAGACGGCCACTGCGGAAATACGTGAAGGAAAAATATGGTTCAAGACCTGTTGATACCCCAACCATCGTTCCTGTGCTTCCTGTAGGAGCCACTGTCAATAAATGAGAGTTACGGATGCCATATGCAGCAACGCTTTCCCTGATATCTTCCGGCATTTTTTCCATAAATCCAGTTTGTGTGAATCGTGTTCTAAGCTCATCGGTTTCTTTATCCGTTGATCCGATCAGGAACGGGAAACTGCCTTTTTCTTTAGCAAGTTCCACGGATGCCTTGTAAGCTGTAGTCGCAATCGTTTCAAACACCTTGTCAACCAGAATATTTCCTTCTTCAGATCCGTATTCCGTTTCACAGTAGATCAACAGGTCATGCAGACCCATTACACCAAGTCCAACCCGTCGCTCGCCCAGTGCCTGTTTTTTGTTTTCATCCAAGAAATAAGGAGTTGCGTCAATGACATTGTCCTGCATACGCACACCGACTTCGACGGTCTGCTTAAGTTTCTCGAAATTAACGGTTTTGCTATCTTTATCAGCCATTTCAGCCAAATTGACAGCAGCAAGGTTACATACTGAATATGGGGCCAATGGCTGTTCGCCACATGGGTTCGTAGCTACGACCTGTTGACCGTAGGCTTTGGCGTTTGTCATTTCATTAGCATTATCGATAAAGAAAATACCTGGTTCTGCAGAGTATGTTGCACAAATGTTTATTAAGTTCCAAAGTTCTTTAGCTCGGATTTTACGGTAAACACGGACTTTGTGCCCCATTTCCTCCCATTTACGAACATCACCGACTTTATGCCATTCTTGATTATAAGTAGCCATTTCTTCGGCATCATAGCTTTCAACATCAGGAAAACGCAATTCGTATTCCGCATCTTGTTCTGCCGCTTCCATAAATTCCTTTGTCAAGCATATCGAGATGTTGGCGCCCGTAAGAAATTCGGAATTATGGACACTGTACGTTCCGCCTGTACGGATCTTTTCCTCTGCATCCCTAATGATTTTTTCGCTAAATCCACCTAGACCGGGAATTTCCTTATAGTTGATGATTCCTTGATACATAGCCGTTTCCTGTTCGGTGTGCGGCGTGAATTTCAATTTATCCGTTGCATATTTCTTGATTGCTTCATCTTTAGTGTTTTCCACTAGGTATCGAAGGATCCTTGGATTTTGCATTTTAGAAATGATGAATTCTGCAATATCCGGATGCCAATCAGCCAGCATGATCATTTGTGCACCGCGTCTGCTACCGCCTTGTTCAACAAGATGCGTCAATTTCGCGATATCATCAAGCCATGACACTGAACCCGAGGATTTTCCATTAACCCCTTTGGCCAAAGTGTTTCTTGGACGCAGTGTCGATCCGTTCGTACCCACTCCGCCTCCGCGGCTCATGATTTCCATCACTTGTTTCCTATGTTCTGAAATCCCCTCACGTGAATCCGGTACGAATGGCATCACATAGCAGTTGAAATAAGTAACATCCGTATTGGAACCCGCACCATATAATACGCGTCCTGCCGGAACAAAATTAAGGTTCTTTAGTTCTTCATAGAATTTATTGAACCATTCCGTTCTTTTTTCTTCCGTGGTTTCCACTGAAGCCAAGCCCGTTGCATTACGTTTCGCAATTTGTTCATAGTATATTTCAAGCGGCTTTTCGATAATATCCAGCGGACGGTTTACAATCCCCGTCTCCACTTCTTCCGGATTATCCAATACGCCACGGAATTCTTCATCCACCAATACTTTGGCTTTTTTCGTTTCCCAATCTATTTCAACGATATAACCGAGACCCCTTGCCGGGAATTTCGGATCTTCCTTAATCGTCAACACTACGAAATCGCCTGCCGAGAGTGTGATTTTTTCAGTATCCTTAAAAGAATAGCGGTCAAGCATGACTAGACGGGACACGCCCTTATGCGCCATTTTCATATCAGCAGTTACAGGGTGAACCTGGGGAAATAAAGAAATATCCTTATTCAACCTTTCTAGATCAACCTTTAAAGCTTCTTTTATTACAACCGACATAATTCCCTCTCCTTTATATGTTTCAAGATCCGTTCTTGCTGCCGCAAAAATCTATATGTAGCCTTACATGTCCGTTTCGCTTAACAAGTACCCTAAATTTATCATAGCGAAACCCAAAAATCAACATATAGTGTCGCATTAAATATTTCAACTACTATATATTGTGTTTGTTTTGATTAACATTTAATTTTGTCAAACGATAAATCAATTAATATAGTTAGCAAAAGGGAGGAAATTGTCGATTTATAATAATTTTTCATCAGATTTCAATTAATTTGGACCTTGCTTTTTCCCCATGCCTTTTAGGGCTTATCCCTGCAAGGAATAGCTTATTTGGTCAAACAAATCTGAAAAAACTTTTTTATTATCCACTTTAATTATCCTGCTTTTTCTATCTCATGAAATTCCATTCATCGCTTTCATATTTGCTTTCTGCAATGGCCTTCACTTCCTGCAATTGCTTTTCAGTTAGGACGTATGGCTCTAACTCGATCGAAAGTCCTTCGGCAAAACCTTTTTCAAAAGCTTCTTTCGCTTCAGGGATGGTAACCTTTCTTCCGGCAATGTCATTTATGGCCACAGCTTTATTTTTTAAGCTTTTTTGCATTCTCTCCTTAACCCTGTCATTTGAGAATTTAAATACGCTAAAGAGCTTATCGTCATCAAGTTCAAGCAAAATGGAACCGTGCTGAAGGATGACGCCCTTTTGCCTGGTTTGAGCGCTGCCAGCGACCTTCCTGCCCTCGACGACCAGTTCATACCAGCTTGGAGCATCAAAGCAGACGGAAGACCTGGGCGTTTTTAAAGCCGCTTTTTCCTGATCGGTTCTAGGCACGGCAAAATAAGCATCCAATCCCAGATTCCTGAACCCCATTAATATTCCTTCAGAAATGACACGATATGCTTCAGTAACGGTAGTTGGCATTCCCGGATAGGATTCTGGAACGATTACACTATAAGTCAATTCATGCTCGTGCAGTACCGCTCGTCCTCCTGTTGGTCTGCGAACAAAACCAAGGCCCTGCCTTTTGACCTCTTCCATATCGATTTCCGCTTCTGCCTTTTGAAAATAACCAATCGACAATGTCGCTGGGTCCCAACCGTAAAAGCGTATGATTGGCGGAATTTCCCCTTTGCTTTGCCAGTTTAGCAGTGCTTCGTCCAGCGCCATATTAAACGCCGGTGAACAATATCCAGAATCTATAAAACCCCATTTTTCTTTAGTCATCCTTACCCCTCGTTTCAATAGACTGTTTTTCAATACCCCACAAAAAACTCACATGTAGTAGTTTAACAGACTTTAACACTCTAAAAAAGAAAGTGCTATCAAGTCGATGAAGAATTTGATGAAAATTCTTTTTGATTATTGGGTAAAGCAATTATATAATAAAGATTGTCTGTATTCGTTTAGGTAGAAGGGAGTTTTTATGTTTGGAAATATTATATACACTGCTCATCATCTTAGGAGTGGTTATTGCGTATTCACTTTTTAATTGGTACCGCCAGCGTAAAATCGTTAAAACATTAACACAGGACGAATTTATCGCTAACTACAGAAAAGTGCAGCTAATCGATGTGCGGGAACCGAATGATTTCGATAATGGTCATATCTTAGGCGCAAGAAACATCCCTATGACGCAAATGAAAACCCGCTTGGTCGAAATTAGGCCGGACAAGCCTGTATATTTGTACGCTCAAAGCGAAATCATCAGCGGAAGAGCTGCAGCCATGCTATACAAAAAGGGCTACAGGGAACTTTTTCACTTAAAGGGCGGTTTCAAGATGTGGACCGGGAAAATCAAAGCAAAGAAATAAGACCCCATCTCCGCATGGGCTCTTTTAAATTAAAAAGCCTTCATATGCATCATGCGGGCTCCAGGAAAATGAAAGTTGACTGTTCGACTTTAATGAATTCTTACATAAACATGAAAAATCCCCGCCGGCAGGCAGGGATTTTTTTCGTGTAAGCTATCAGTCTATGCTTGATAACGCAGAATAGGTTTTCTTGCAGCAAGAGTTTCATCAAGCCGCTTAATAACGGTTGTATGCGGAGCTTCCTGAACGATTTCCGGGGTTTCTTCCGCTTCCTTGGCAATCTGGATCATTGCATCGATGAATGCATCCAGCGTTTCTTTTGACTCGGTTTCAGTCGGTTCTATCATCATTCCTTCTTCCACGTTCAACGGGAAGTAAATGGTTGGAGGATGATACCCGAAATCCAGCAACCTTTTTGCTATATCGAGGGTCCTTACCCCTAATTTCTTTTGCCTGCGTCCGCTTAATACGAATTCATGCTTACAATGACGATTATATGGTAAGTCAAAAAATGGTTCCAACCTACGCATCATATAATTGGCATTGATGACCGCATTCTCTGTGACGGCTTTAAGGCCATCAGGACCCATTGAACGAATGTACGTATAAGCTCTAACATTTATCCCGAAGTTCCCATAGTATGGTTTTACCCTGCCAATGGATTGCGGGCGATCATAATCAAGAACGAATTGCTCATCTTGTTTAACAACAAGCGGTTTAGGCAAGTAGGGAATCAAATCCGACTTTACCCCTACAGGGCCGGAACCCGGACCGCCGCCGCCATGCGGACCTGTGAATGTTTTATGGAGATTTAAGTGAACCACATCAAAGCCCATATCACCCGGGCGTGCTTTTGATAGGACTGCATTCAGATTGGCTCCGTCATAGTAAAGCTTCCCACCTGCATCATGGACAAGTTGTGCCATTTCCAAGATGTTCTCTTCAAACAATCCCAATGTATTGGGGTTCGTCAGCATCAAGGCCGCCGTATCCGGTCCGACAACACGCTTTAAATCTTCAAGGTCGACTAACCCATTTTCATCGGACTTCACTGTAATCGTTTCAAGTCCGGCAACAGTTGCAGATGCAGGATTCGTACCGTGTGCAGAATCAGGTACAATCACTTTCGTCCGTTCTGTATCGCCATTCGCTTCGTGAAAAGCGCGAATCATCATCAACCCTGTCCATTCACCGTGTGCACCTGCTGCAGGTTGTAATGTCACTAGATCCATCCCTGTGATTTCCGTTAAATGTTCCTGCAAATCAAATAATAATTCCAAGGCTCCCTGGACTGTAGTCGGGTCTTGATATGGATGGATATGGGCGAAACCGTTAAAGCGAGCCACATTTTCATTTATTTTCGGATTATATTTCATCGTGCATGAACCCAGCGGATAAAAACCCGAATCCACCCCATGATTCCGTTTGGAAAGTGCTGTATAGTGACGCATGATATCCAGTTCGGACACCTCAGGAAGCTCTGCCTCTTCTTCACGGATGTAGTCGGCAGGAAGAATTTCTTCGAGCGGAATAGTTGCAACATCCATTTCTGGCAGACTGTACCCGATTCGACCGGAAGTGCTGATTTCAAAAATGAGTGATTGATCTTGATTATTCATGTTGATCCCCCAATTCCTGCGCAAGTGCATCGATTTCTTCTTTTGTTCTAAGTTCCGTTACCGCAACCAGCATATAGTCTTTCAGCTCAGGATAAACCGTCCCTAAATCGAAGCCGCCAATCATCCCTTTTTCAAAAAGGTTTTTATTGATTTCTGAAAACGAAGCAGGCAGTTTAATGACAAATTCATTGAACGAAGGACCGTCGAACATCACTTCTATTCCTTTTGCCTTTATAGCTTTTTTTGCATAGTGCGCTTTTTGAATATTTTGCAAGGCCATTTCTTTGACGCCCTTTTTCCCAAGCGCCGTCATTGCAACAGAAGCTGCCAAGGCATTCAACGCTTGATTGGAACAAATGTTGGATGTGGCCTTATCACGGCGAATGTGCTGTTCACGAGCTTGAAGCGTCAACACAAACCCCCTTTTTCCATTTTCATCCACCGTTTGACCGACGAGCCGGCCCGGAACTTTCCGAACAAGTTTATTAGTAACGGCAAAATATCCACAGTGAGGTCCCCCGAATGCCGCTGGAATGCCGAATGGCTGAGCATCTCCCGTTACGATATCTGCACCGAGTGAACCTGGGGGTGTCAAAGCCCCCAGTGCAAGCGGATTACTGGAAACGATAAACATGGACTTGACGCCATGAATGATTTCTTCCATTTCTTTCAATGGCTCTATCCGGCCAAAAAAATTCGGATATTGCACAATCACTCCTGCAATGTCATCATTCATTAATTCCTTTAAAGCAGCCATGTCCGTCACACCGTCTTTATAAGGAATTTCAATCACTTCCACGCGTTGCCCTTTCGCATATGTCTTCACAACTTCTCTTGATTCAGGATGAACTGCTCCTGAAATGAGAATCTTCTTGCGCCGTGTCTGACCTGAAGCAAGCATGGCCGCCTCAGCCAGCGAAGTCCCGCCGTCATACATGGAGGAGTTAGCTACGTCCATACCCGTCAATTCACAAATCATCGTTTGATATTCAAAGATGGCCTGCAGCTCACCCTGTGAAATTTCGGGCTGATAGGGAGTATAAGCCGTATAAAATTCAGAACGGGAAAGAACGTGATCGACGATGACCGGTGCATAATGGTCATAGACACCCGCACCAAGGAAGGAAGCATAGTTTTTAAGATCCGCATTCTTGGCAGCAAGCCTTGATAATTCTTTCATTAATGCAGGTTCCGATTTAGCAGGTTTGATATCGTATTCTCCTTGAAAGCGAACACTTTCAGGGATATCATTGAAAAGTTCTTCAACAGCAGGTACCCCTATAACTTCCAGCATTTCTTGTTTATCTTGCTCTGTCATGGGTAAATAACGATGTTTCATCTAATGACCATTCCCCTCTATTTACGTGGTTTTTTATAAAAAGGTGTTTGTATTAAAACGGCTTTCAAACGTTTGGAACGGATTTCCACTTCAATTTCCGCATCCAGCACCGAATATTCCTTATCGATAAGTACCAATCCTACGTTTTTCTTCAACGTTGGTGATTGGGTACCAGTCGTGACCTCCCCAATGACTTTGTCCCCGCTGTAGACCTTATACCCATGACGAGGAATGCCACGGTCAATCATTTCAATTCCCACAAGCTTCCGGGGTGCCCCTTTCTCCTTTTGTTCAGCAAGAACGGCTTTCCCGAAAAAATCGGCTTCTTTATCCACTTTTACCGCAAAACCAATCCCGGCTTCTATTGGAGTAATGTCCGCTGAAAGCTCCTGCCCATACAGCGGCAGTTTCGCTTCAAAACGCAGGGTATCACGAGCACCTAAACCAATCGGCTGTATCCCTTCTTCCTTTCCGGCATCCATTATCGCCTTCCAAAGGGCAGGGCCGTTTTCACTGTCGCTATATATTTCAAAACCATCTTCACCAGTATATCCAGTACGGGATACCAACGTGGAGATACCATTTATCATGACATTCTCCTTGAACTTGAAAAATTCAATTTCACTTAAGGCAGTATTTTCTGAAAGTTTTTGCAATATCTTCTCTGCAGATGGTCCTTGAAGTGCTAGCTGTATATAGTCACTCGATACATTCGTAATTTGGGCATCTTCCGTTAGATTAGCTTGCAGCCAATCGAAATCTTTTTCTGTATTCGCTGCATTGACCACGAGCAGATAGTCGTCTTCCGCCCTTTTATAAACGATGAGATCATCAACCGTCCCGCCGTTTTCATAACACATGGCCGAATATTGGGCACCGCCCGTTTGCAGCTTTGATATATCATTAGTCAGCATCTTCTGTAAAAAGGAAAGGCTCCCAGGACCCTTAACATCAACTTCCCCCATATGCGATACATCGAACAGACCCGCTTTTGTACGTACGGCTTCATGTTCGTCCTTTATACCCGAAAATTGGACAGGAAGTTCCCAGCCGCCAAAATCAATCGTTTTCCCTCCGCATTCACGATAAACCTCAAATAATGGTGTTCTTTTTAAATTGGTCAAAAAATGACCCCCCTCAGATTTTTTAAAATTAAATTGGCTTCATTATCAAATCTTTTTGTCCTTACGCATCAGATATTCTGATTCATGATGTGAAAAAAGCACAAAAAAGGACAGAGAAAGCCCGTTTGAGCTTTTTCTCTGTCCTGAAACCTGAAAGTTTACCTATATAATAGGTTTTCCCCTTTGGTGGCCGTCCCAAACGGGCGGCGCTCTCCAGAGTTGCGTCCAATAAGAGTTCTTTTGCCTGAGAGATTCACTGCTAAGTTTGCTCCTTCGGCGCTACATCCGTAGTCTCTCCCCTTATCTTCACCCGCATATTATGGTCTACCAATGAAATTAAGCGAATAAGCCCCACCCATTAGTAAAACCTTTGAGCATCATAGAATGCTTTCTTTGCCAAATCTTCAAAAACTCCAGAAAAACGTTTAAATGATCTCCTTCGGTAATCTTGGATAAAGCAGGTACCTATAGCCCATACTAAGAAAACGAGA
>NZ_JAOPHO010000037.1:0-39638 GCF_033141925.1 Peribacillus sp. CSMR9 | reverse complement strand
TATTGGACTCAGCAATTCATCGGGAATTGAGATCGTAAGAGGTGGCAGATTGCCGCCTCTTTTTTTAACCTATTTCCAATTCCAAATCTAGGGCTTCCCCTCATCAGTTATTATGAATTAATATTCACCATGAATATTAATATTAACTCTCTGCAATAAGATAGAGTGACCTTTCTCACTTAAATCGAAAAGATGTCATGCAGTTTGATAGCTTCAATAAAAAACCGAACGTCATTATTTTTTTGTTGGGCGGATATACAGGAAAAGTACTTAAAGTAGTTATATCATACTATTTTTCAATTATTTTACTGATAAAAATAAAATTATGTTAAAATAGAATTCTAGACATAGGTATAAAGGGGCAATTGCAATGAAAATAGAGGTTGGCTCTGTTATCAACGAATTAAGAATCAAACAAAATCTTACAAGAGAAGAACTGGCAAAGGATATATGTGAACCTAATACCCTGTTAGATTATGAAAGGAGCATCACTTCCCCAACAATTGATGAATTGGCACTTTTTGCGGATAAACTTAAAGTTGACCTGCCGTATTTCTTCACTACCAAAAATGAACCAATATATAATTACATAGAAACCATTAAACTTTTGATAAACAAATATAAACGTACACGTAATTTTGAAGCAATCTATGAAATAGTCCAAAAAGAAATGGCAACGGCACCGGAAAAATCGATATCTTTTTATCAATTCTTGAAATGGCATGAAGGTATATCTTTTTTTTATTTGTACAATGACAAACAAAAGGCTATAGACTTATTGAATGAGGCCATTCAGATTACAATGGGTAAACGTGTCATTTTTCATCAACAGGAGATAGAAGTTTTAAATAGTATTGGAATTATCCATTTTAAAACAAAAAATTATGAAGAGGCCATCACCATCTTCAATGAAGCACTGGAATTCATCGAGAATATTCCCCATGTGAATCAAGAAGGTACAATTGTCGTGAAGATCATTCATGGATTAGCACTGACTTTGTCTGAACTTCATTACTATCAAGAATCGCTAAATTATACCCTTAAAGGGATCAACATTTGCAATTCGACAGAATCATTATATTTATATGCAGAACTCCATCTTTTAACTGGTAAGAATCTGATTCATCTTCAGCAACCTGACGAAGGACTGCAATATATAAATAAATCCAAGAGCATTTTCAGACTTCAAAAAAACGAAGAGACTATACAAATCGTCGACCATGAATTAGAAATCATTTTACAATGCTTGTGAACTTCAACTAATAAAAAGATAGAGATTGCTGTGAATCTCTATCTTTTATAAAATAGTTCGATTCGAAGGGAAATCTCTTTAAACTATGTTATACAACCTCGTCTTTACCAAAACATATATGGTTTAATGTTATCCTCGTCCCAGCCAGCATGTACCATGCACCTCATTCTGAAATCCCTTCACTTACCAAGTGATTTTTGGGAATGCCTAATTGTTTTTAGGTCATTCTGAAAGGGCCATTCAAAATGACCTAAAAACAATGCATCACACTTCCAATCGCTATCCTATGTCAGCTATAATAGATGAATGTAACCCAACTGGAGGAAAAAAAATTGTCTAATAGAATAGGTTTAGTGCTAGACGTAGAAACAACTGGTTTACGTCCCTCTTCTGATGAAATTATCGAGCTTGCCCTTATACTGTTTACCTATAACAGCGAAACCGGGGAAATTATTAATCTTATTGATCAAGAATCATTTTTAAGGGAGCCTCTCTCCTATCAAGCAAGAATGAATTATGATCAAGCATACAGGATTCATGGAATTCCATATAGCACCGTGGAAGGAAAAAGTTTTCACGATGAAAAAATTAAATCCTTCATTGCCCGCACTGATTCGATTTTCGCACATAATGCTTCTTTCGATAGAAGTTTTCTCTACCAAATGTATCCGGAAATCAATGATCAAAAGTGGTTCTGTACGATGCGGAATGTTCCTTGGAAGCAATATGGGTTTGAGAATAGTAAACTCTTAACATTACTGCAGGCACATAATATTACCAATTTCCAAACACACAGGGCTTTAGACGATATTTCTTACCTAATGGAACT
Source organism: Peribacillus sp. CSMR9 (assembly GCF_033141925.1). Taxonomy (NCBI): domain Bacteria; kingdom Bacillati; phylum Bacillota; class Bacilli; order Caryophanales; family Bacillaceae; genus Peribacillus; species Peribacillus sp. CSMR9. Next base: position 37,557 of record NZ_JAOPHO010000037.1, on the reverse strand, counting down.
TATGAGGAAACCGGGTCCTTCAGGTCTTCCTTATTTAAAAGATGTCATTGCTAAAAATCCGATGAAGAAATATGCACCTGCTTCTCAAAAGACAAGGGTATAGCTGTTAACAACATGTACAAGTGATTAACGGGGGCTTTTTTCACGCCTTTCTTGGAAGCCCTTGGCAAATATTATCAGGATATTAATGAAAAAACAGCGACCATCATGGGTCGCTGTTTTTTCATTGTTATACAGTTGCCTCTTTCTGTTTTTCATCTAATGCACCATTCAATTTTTTATACCGGTAAATAAAGTAAATGAGTGATAATATTAATGCTACAACAAGGAATATGGCCAATATGCTAAGATTATGCCACATGAAGCTATAATCTCCTGTTGAGATGACTGCCCGAAAAGCATTAATAGAATAAGTCATCGGTAAGAATGGTGTGAATCCTTGCAGGAAGCCAGGAACCAATTCATTTGGGAATGTTCCGCCACTGCTGGTCAGTTGAAGAATCAAAATTAATAATGCTATGAACCGGCCAGGATTATCAAAGGCTGAACCTAAGAACTGAATGATAGCCATGAATGTGCAGCTAGCAAGAATGCTTACTGCAAAAAATAGCGGCAGGCTCGTAACATGAATTCCAAGTCCTAAAATTAAAATCGAGTCAACCAATATGGCTTGACAGATTCCTATGACAGCCATGACGCTGTATTTACTAATAAACCAGCTAAATCCACTTGCAGGCTTAACAGCAGGATCTCTTAACGGGAAAATGATTGTCAGGACGATTGCCCCGATAAATAAACTCAATGAAATTAAATATGGTGCAAAACTAGTGCCATAGTTCGGTACATTATTAATTGGCAATTTATCCAGTTTAACTGGGCTTGCAAACATGTCATATACTTCTTCATTGGATTTTATGTTGCCAGCTTCGTTTGCCCCATCCTTCAATTCGTCATGTAATTCTTCAGATCCATCTGAAAGTTTAGCGATTCCATCTTGTAACTTAATAGCCCCATTAGCCAGTTCTCCCATACCACTAGTAAGGCTGGATGAACCTTCTTTCAACTTATCCGTTCCTGTAACAAGACCTTTCGAGCCTTCCGAAAGCTGTGAGGTTCCACTTGATAATTGCTTTGAGCCATCTTCAAGCTGATCGAGGCCACTTACCAAGTTATTGCTGCCTTTGGTTAACTGTCCAAGCCCACTCTGTGCTGAATCTATACTGGCGCCAAAAGTTGTCAATCCAGACACCAATTGACCTTGACCATTTTTCAGTTCATTCGCTCCATTGGCGAGTTTATCCTGAGCTTGCTTCAATTGAGTAAAACCACCGCTTAGCGCACTTGTGCCTTCACCTACCTGATTTGCGCCATCACTAAGACTGTTTGAGCCTTTTGCAATATCAGATGCACTGGCTGATAGTTTTCCCACTCCTTCAGAAACACCTTTACTACCTTCACTGATGCGGGATAGAGAAGCAACCACTCCATCCAAACGCGCTTTCTCGGCTGGATCATCCGTAGCTTCTGATTGTTGTTTCAATCCGGAAATAACTTCTTCCAAACCTGCTGAGACTTCAGATGCCCCCGCTTTCGCTTCACTCGATGCTGCACTCCATTCAGATAATGCACCTGACAGCTGATCAGCACCTGCAGCTACGCCATTTGCCCCCTCTGTCAAAGCGGGCAGCTTTTCTTCTATTTGATTGAAGCCCTCTAGTGACTGTTGCAGTCCAGAAGCCAATTCACCGGTTCCCGCTTCAGATTTCTTGGCACCTTGCAAAAGCTCGGATTGTCCATCTTTCATTTGTCCAACACCTGAGCTAAACTGTTGTAACCCTTGATTGAGCTCTTTTGATCCTGCAGCTGCCGAACCGACCCCATTCGAAAAGGTCAATGATTTTTCAGCTAGTTTTTCCAGGTTTTCATGGATTTCGACGGAACCTGAATGAACGGAATCAATCCCTTCATCCACTTTTTTGGAACCTTCTTTAGCTGAGTTAATCCCATCACCAAGTTCGCTTGTTCCGTTCTTCACTGTATCTGTTCCATCTTTCAATTCTCCAGCTCCATCACTGGCACTTTTGAGTCCGTCAGCCACTTCGTTCAAATTGTCGAACATTGACTCCGCATAGGTTTTCGTTACGGCAGACGAAACTTCCCCTTTTATTCTCTCTGAAGCTGCGTCACCTATTTTAGTAGATATATAGTTGAACCCTTCATTAGACGTGTAAATTAAATCAAGTTTTTGCGGATTGTCCTCCTGTAAGGTCGTTGCATTTTTCGAAAAGTTTTTCGGGATTTCTATTTTCATGTAATAATCTTGATTTTCCAGACCTTCATTGGCTTCTTTTTGACTGACGAAATGCCAATCGAAATCCTTTTTCTCCTTTAACTCTTTGACTAAATCTTTTCCTATTGTTAGTTCCGAATCATTGAACTCGGCTCCCTCATCCATATTGACAATGGCAACAGGCAATTGGTCCACCTTACCATATGGATCCCAAAATGCCCAAAGAAACGTACCGCTGTATAATAAGGGGATCATTATGATCCCTATTATAGAAATGAGTATCATAGGGTGTTTTAGTATGGCTAAAAATTCACCCTTAAAAGATTTTAACACGCCTAACAATTCCTCCTTTACGACGAATATGCCGTTTAATTTATCTATTTCAGTGATAAATGGATTGAAGAATACTTAATTAAATCATTTGCTTCTGCAATATATATTTAATGATTTTATCTTCACCATTAATATATATAACTTTCAAAACAACTAATGACTATTTTGTTCATTCGGTCATTATCACGAAAATAATATAACACTTATATATTCTTTTATCAATATTTTTTCACTGTCTTATATCCTTTTTACTATTTTTCTCTGTACATTCTATTTTCATTTTTTTAAGAGAAGAGGCTTTTATCATCAGCTGAAAAAATCAGCCCTGTTATCATGCAAAAAAGGGCATCCCTTATGGATACCCTTTTTTACGTGAAAATAAACTATATTTGCATAATTATTGAAGCGCTTTCATATCATTTGGATATAATGCCTTTTAATTTTTCCGCCTGCCCGGTCAATGTCTCTAAAGATTCATGATACTCTCTTTCTAATTGTTTGATGATGCCGGCAGCGGTATCTATTTTTTTTATTGCCCCTACACCATGACCTGCCGACCAAATATCCCGCCACGCTTTAGACTCAGATGACTTGGACATGCTGTCAAAATCGACCTTATCTTTTTTTGCTAATTGATCTGGGTCCATGCCTTCCTTTCTTATGCTCGGTTTCAGCATATTACAATTAACGCCGGAAAATGCATCAGTCAAGATGATGTCATCATGATCAGAATCGACAAGCATTTCACGATATTCATCATTTGCCCTGCTCTCTTTTGCCACGATAAAACGTGTACCCATATAAGCAAGATCTGCTCCCGCAGCCTGAGCTGCCAAGATACTGTGACCAGTACTAATGGACCCGGCAAGCAAAATGATTCCGTCCCAGAATGTCCTTACGCTGTCAACGAAAGCAAAACTATTTATCTCACCCGCATGACCACCGGCTCCAGAAGCAACTAAGATCAATCCGTCCACACCTGACTCAGCTGCTTTTTTTGCAAATTCCACACTGCTTACATCTGAAAAGACCAAACCACCATAACTATGTACGACATCCACTACGTGTTTTGGTGAACCTAATGATGTAATGATGACGGGAGGCTGATGCTTTTTGACCAGTTCCAGCTCTTCTTCAAGACGGCTATATGTACGGTGGACAACCATATTCATTGCCCATGGAGCAATCTTGCTGTCTGGTTTTTTAACCCTTGCAGCAATCAGTGTGTCGTTTATGTCACCCATCCATTGATCCAGTACCTCTATCGGCCGCGCATTTGGCGCTGGAAATGAGCCAATCACCCCATTTAAACAGCATTCTTTCACTAACTCAGGACCAGATATTAAAAACATGGGTGCTGAGATAACTGGTAAAGATAATTGATTCCACCAATGTTCAGGCAAACTTCTTCTCATCTATGAAACCTCCCATTTTTAATACATTACCAAAATATAACACTACTAGATTATCTTACTTCTAAAATACACAATTTTCAAGAAATTAATTCAGAGCTAATTTTCATATCGTTCAGGCCATTTCAATAAAAAACACCCCGTAAATGTTAGTTTGGTGTCTAACATTTACGGGGCAGTTCAAAAACGTCCCATATACAGTTTCGATTAGTTTGAAAGCACCCATTTACGAATGGCCTTGGCCACACCGTCTTCTTCATTTGTTGATGTAACCCAATCTGCTTTTTCTTTCACAATTTCTTGGGCATTACCCATTGCAACTCCCACTTTTGCTTCAGAAATCATGGCAAGGTCATTAAGGCTGTCTCCTACCGCCATAACATTATTCATAGTAATATCGAGCAATGAACAAACAAGCTCTATAGCTTTCGCTTTATTGACGCCCATGGCATTCACTTCAATATTCGTTGGACTTGAATTGCTTATTTCAAAGTTTCCTTTTGATATCAGTTCATCCATGATGATTTGGCGGGTGGCTTCATCATTTGTATCAAAACCGAATTTAAGCCATTGCGAATCATGGATTTTTTCAGGCATTTCAGCCCTGTAAATATTATCGCAACTTATTGCCCAAAAATGTGTGCCATGTTTTTGGCTTAATTCCCACATCCATTGTATGGACTCACTATCAACGGTATTCCTTTCCACCAGTTTTCCTTGATTATCGTAAATTTCACTTCCGTTTACCGTTATGAGGTATGAGCGGAGTTCCATTGACTTTGCGAAATCACTGCATGTCGCATAGGATCTTCCTGTGCTCAATACAACAAAAACCCCTTGATTTTCAGCTTCTTTAATCGCTCTCCGGTTTTCTTCAGAAATCGCTCCTGCGATATTCAGAAGCGTGCCATCCATGTCAAGTGCAACTAATTTAATATCTGGTTTCTTCATTCTCATTCACCCTTTCTTAATCCTTCTTTATGTATCTAAGTCCATGATAGCTTATTTTGCTTACGTAAGGAAAGAACGTGAAGAATTGAACAGAGATTCCTTTGAAGGAAGGTTGTGATTTCTCCATTTTCAAATTGAGATATCAAACCTTGATGTTTTTGGATCTGAAAAAGGTCACAAAAATTTTTGTGACCTTTTTCATCAGGTTCCACTGATACTAATCAATCATATATATCCTATTCCGACACTTTATATTTTACCAGTCAATCACCTGCTACTCCTTTTCCTTTTCCATTTCATTCGATTCCTTTTCAATCTGACCTTCCCATTTTGGGACACCATCATTTTCATCAAATTCTATAATGACATCCGTTACTCCTCTTTCCTTGAATATCTCATCAAACAGCCGGTCTTTAATGTCATCAGCCTGGGCAATTGAAATATTGGGATCGAGTTCCACTTCAAGTTCTACATGAAAGTCTTCCCCTTCTTTTAATACTGCCAGTTTCTGTATATCTCTTACATCTGGGTCATCCATTACCAAAGTTCCAATCTTTTGACGCATTTCTATATCCGCTTCCCCAAGAGCACCCGCAGCATTGTCAAGGAACACCCTTCCAACTACATAGAACATACCGAGACCAATCATGACAGAAGCGACACCTTCCGCTTGAATGAAGGGCGTGAAGTTTGCCAATAAAATGGCAATTATCGCAAGCACCCCACCCCCAGTTGCCACCATATCTTCCATGAATACTAATTTCGTAGCTGGTTTGGCCCGTTTTAAACCATTAAAACTCTTAAAGATGACGGCTGCTCCTTTTGCTTCAATTCCAGTCTCATGCAACACTTCTTTCATAGCTTTAAATAAAACATATGATTCCAACACAACCGCTAAGGAAAGGATGGACAAATTGATAATGATTCCAGTTGATTCTACAGGGTGGAATATGTGATGAAACCCTTCTTTAATCGTTTCATAAGACATGATCCCGACAACCAATACCGCACCTAATAATACGAGGTTTACTAAACGCCCAAAGCCATCGGGGAATCTATCAGTTGGTGACTTTTTACTTAGTGCTGAACCAATGAAGACGAAAAACTGATTCGCAGCATCACCCAAAGTATGTAATGTTTCAGCAAACATAGCGACATTTCCTGTCATGAAATAAGCAATCCCCTTAAGTACAGCGATGATACTATTCACACAGGCAGCAATGAACGCCGATTTATTACCCTGTTTTAATAACTGAAATAACTCTTTCAAATAAAAGCCCCCCCATCTTTTCAATTATCTTAATGTATTATCCCCAACACTGGAATATATGAAACCACAAAAGGGAAAAACCCCGAACGATACGAATGGAGAATGATCTGGCATTACTTTGGTGTTTACATGTTGTACCTACCCACACACGAATATATTCCAGATCACAAAAACCTATTTGAAACTGATAATGCAATGAGATATGCATACAAAAAAGGGAGTCAGCAGCGGCTTACTCCCTTTTTTGTATAACTTCATGCATTTTAAGCGTCCATCCCCTTTTTCACTAACTTTGATGGATTATTTACTTTATATCGTATTTCTTTATTGTATTTTTTATCGACCACTTTTCCATCAAATTCGATTTCGTCCCCTTCTTCGAGCTCAGCTTTTTTTAATGTCTTGCTATATCCACACCATGCATCACCGATTGTAAGTTCGGGTTCCGTTGTCACTTTGACATTCTCCAAGAGTATGACTTCATCTTCTTCACCAGTGAAATGGTTCATTTTCGCCGTGAACTCCTTGACGGTTGCGGTGAAATGAACTTTTTCTCCAGGTAACTCCAATTTAGGTTTTGCTGTCGTCCTTTTACTTTTGGTTTTTGCCTTTTTTGGTTCTTCACTTAGCTGATCGGAAGTTTCCGTAATTGGAGCATCTATCACCTGTTCCTTTTCACTTGGTACTGCGGATGTTTCGGAAACCGGTCCACTCAACAACTCTTTTCCGAAACTGGAACTTTGCATTTCCTTTAAATAGGAAGGGTGAATGCAACTAAGCTTACCATTTTCAAATTCAACGACTACCGTGTCAAGACCGTTGCCATATTGTTCATACCCTGCTAATTTGACTTTTCCTTGAAAGCTACCGCTTTTATATAATAGTTCCCTTTTTACCGAACGGGAAGTGAATAATTTCCATTCCAATCCTTTAGCGATATAGTCCGTATCATCTAAAAAAGGGATATACTCTCCTTTTGGTGCGATATAATGAATCAAATCTTCAGCTGGAGTTTCAGCCACAGTAACCACTCCTAATCTTTTCTATAGATTATATTCTAGCAAAGGATTTCAAAGTTGCAAATGAATGAGTATCATAATCACCGTCTGCACTAAAAATCAGCCAGAAATGAAGTGATAGAAAACCGTTTATATCCAAATTTCCAACAAGTTTTTCTTCGGTATAATTACCATCCTTTTGGACCTAGCGAAAAAGGCTGCTCACTAAGAGCAGCCCTTTAATAAGAATAATCAATCTTTATGGCATATGGTTCGCCAAAAGTGGATCGGATCAATTCTTTCCTTCACCCTTCTTTTACCTCATCCATTGGCAAATGGACTGCGTTGTACTTCATTTCTCCAGAACTATAATTTTTTCTCATTTTAAACATGAGGAGAAAACCAATTGCCCACCAGCCTGCAAAAATCAGCCATTCATAAGGCCAAATTAAAGCCGCTGGCATACCTGGTAAGTATAAGGCAATAAATCCTATGCTAAGAATCAACGCGATCCAGCCCACAATATTTGATTTTCCAGCACGGAAAGGTCTTACCATCTCAGGAGCATTTTTTCTCAATTGAACAAATGCGATAGCTACGAATAAATATGCCAATACAATAGCCAGTCCGCCAGCATCCACCAACCAAACTAACATAGGTCTCCCTAATAATGGACTAATCATGGATAAAGCACCTATAAACAAAACAGCATTTGTAGGCGTATTTGTTTTCGGATGTAATTTACCAAACCAAGCTGGAATCATCTTTTTTTCCGCCATTGAATAGAGAACTCGGCTGCCGCCAATGATAAATGCATTCCAGCTCGTCAAAATACCTGCAACCCCACCTATAATCAAGATGGTTGCAAAAATGCTCGATCCATAGACTTTGGCCATTGCATCTGCCGTTGGTAATACAGAAATTGCTAATATACTTTTATCTAAAGATACTCCTACCGCGTATATAATGGCAATATACCAGATAACGGCAAGACTTACTGAAAATATAAGAATTTTCCCAATTAATTTCGGCTCAACATTCATTTCTTCAGCTGTTTGAGGTATTACATCAAAACCCACAAACATGAATGGGGTCATGATCAGTACAGTTATGATTCCTACTGTGCCATCCAAAAATAGTGGTTTTGCATCTCCCAAATCACTAGTGAATCCAGCTCCAAAGATTAACATTAAACCAATGAGACCTATAACGATGGTTAAAACCATTTGGAGAATGGCTGCCGATTTCACACCAAAATAATTAATCAGTGTAACTAATATGGAACCTATTACCCCAACAAGCACCCATGTTAAATACACATCATATCCAGTAATAGAATACATGAGTCCTACCTTATAATTTGGAAATACATATTCAATGACAGTTGGCAAAGCAACCGCTTCAAAAGCAACCACAGATATATAACCTAATGCGAGGGCCCATGATGCTACAAATGCAGCTTTAGGACCGACGCCCCTTAATACATAAGATAGGGCACCTCCAGCAGCGGGCATGGCTGAAGCTAATTCTGCATAGGTCAGACCTACAAAAGTGACCAATACTCCACCTATTAAAAATGCTATCATCGCTCCAAGTGTACCTGCTGATTCAATCCAAGTACCTGATAATACTACCCAACCCCAACCAATCATGGCCCCGAATGCCAAAAATAATATATCTACCTTAGAAAGAACTTTATTTAGACTTTTAGTTTCTTTAATGGTGATCCATCCCTTTCTTGAAAGACTGCAGAACAAAACAAAAACTTGAGAACCTTTATCAAAGAAGTAATAAAAAAACATTTGGTTGATATGTATAGAACTTATGGACATTTCACATGAAAATTGCTGACTTTAAAGAATAATTGGTTATGTATCTGATTCCACCAAATTCATCTATACCTGACTATCTTTCTCAATAAACATCCCCTCTTACTAAAAATTTGTAATAATATTTATAGTAGCAATATCCATGCCAAAAAATGTTTATTAGTTTATAAGGATTTGGATTGTTCATATCCATAGATTCGATTCATTACTGAATCGAAAAGAAAAAAAACGAATCATTTATTAATTATTCTTACTTTTTAATTCACAAACGAATCACATCTTTTTTTCTAAAAAAATTAAAAATTTCTAATAATTAATGATATCTAGAAAAAAAGAAGCCTACACTCAAAGTTTAGAGAATGTAGGCATTTTCCACTTAATTTATAAAGATATTTTCATAATTGATGATTACTGCTCTTTTTCGTATTTAACGATATAATTATAGATTATGTATTAAATAATAATAGAAATAGAAGAACCTTATTATTAAAAGTAATTAGATAAGGGCATTTGTGTTTCGAATTAAGTATCATATAAGTATTTTCCAGTACTCATCCGGAACGTGTAAACGTTCGGTCGTTACACCAATCACAAGTTCAAAAAAACTTATTGCAGCAGTAAATGTATATATGAAAAAAATAAAAACATAATCAAACATCATTGAATTATGACAAATCTGGGAAATGGATGCTGAATGTGGTTAAATTTTCATTAGAGACACAATTCATATACCCATCATTCCTTTCAATGATCTTTTTACATACATATAATCCAATTCCCGTTCCTAACTCTTTTGTTGTGACAAAGGGCTCAAAAATTGATTCGATCAATTCACTGGCAATGGCCGGTCCATTATTAGAAATTCGAATTATTTTCTCATTCGCCTCAATTAAAGAGTCTATCTTCAAAATTCTAGGATGTTCCTTATCCTTTAATGCATCAATGGAATTTATAAAAAGATTCAAGAACACTTGTTTCAACCCATCCTTGTTCGCTGTCATGACTAAGTTTGGATAAATATCTAATTCCACATTTACACTGGCATCCACAATATTCGCGTATGTCAGTTCTTGTATTTCTTCAATTAACTTTAACACGGAAATTTCTTCTCGTTGTTCCTCATTAAAATCAGATTTAGAGGTGTGCAGGAATTGGGTTATCCTGAAATTCAACTGATTTAATTCATAATCAATGATATCCAAATACTTTAAGCCTGGATTCTCCCTCTTCAATAATTTATTGAACCCCATGATAGCTGTAAGCGGGTTTCGGAACTCATGTACAAAGCTTGATGATATCTGTCCCAGTACCGCTAATTTATCTTTATGGTTTTCACTGATATAAGACTTTTTTTCCTCAATCACTTCATTTGTAAGATTCGTATATCTCGTTACGGCATGATAACTGAACGTATCAAAGTGCAAATTGATATCATTAATGAATTTCTGCATATAATAAATGGGGATATTGGCACCAAAAACATTCCTGATTATGATATTTCGCCCTAAATTAATATTATAAAGAAAATCCCCGATGTTGATATTAGCTTCAAGGCGTTCTTTCGCAACCTGGTAAGCTAATTTAATCAACACATCTTCAAACAATGCCTCCTTAAACGTTTGGATGACCAGCGAGTACATGCCATATCCATTTTCTTTAATTCTTTCTTTGTAGGGGTCTATTTCATCGATTTTAATGGTCTTGTTCCATTCATTTAAAAACAAAGATTCATTTTCTTCCAGATATTGAATCAATACATTTTTATACTTCATATGTTCAAATGACAATTCCATACTTTTGACCACCACATCCCCTTGCGGAATTTTAGATACTATATCAATAACATCATTCTATATGAGATTTTGATTTTCTGCACTTCATAAATTATTGTTTTTGAGGTTGAAATGTAGCTTGTTTTGGTAGTGCTTGCGATAACAAAGAACCAACAAATCAGGCGGGAGCAAGAAATGTCAATAAAAGGGAACCTCTTTATTCCCGCTTTTTATATCCTATGAAACTCTTACTTTCGAAAGGCAATTCCATACTTTCCCATTTTTCTATAAAGTGTATTTCGGCCGATGTCAAGTTGTTTTGCGGCGGTACTAATATTTCCATTTGTTCTTTCCAACGCTTTTCTAATAAGTTGGGTTTCATGTTCTTGAAAGTTTCTTGGTTCCCGATCGGCATCTGCCCTTTTTTCCAGTGTAGTTGAAACAGGGCAAAGTGCCCTGAGCGTGCCCCTTGTAATCGGACCATTATCAGCTAGGAATACAGCCTGGCCGAGCACGTTTTGTAATTCGCGGAAATTTCCTGGCCAAGAATATTCCAAAATGAATGATTTAGCATCGTCCGTTAGTTCGGTATATTCATTCTTATAAGGTATGTCAGCTAAAATGTATTCTGCTAACAGTAATAAATCTTTACGACTCCTTAAATTTGGAAGTTTTAATGATAATCCACACAGTCGGAAAAATAGATCGGCACGGAATTCTCCCGCTTCCATTTCTTTTTGTAAGTCTTTGTTGGTGGCGGCAATAATCCTTACATCGATTGGAATGGAAGCATGTCCGCCGACACGCGTCACACATCGTTCCTGAAGCACGCGAAGCAGAGTCGCTTGAGCTGAAAGCGGCATGTCCCCGATTTCATCCAAAAACAGGGTTCCGCCATCAGCAGCTTCGAATTTCCCCTTATGTCCGCCGCTTTTTGCGCCAGTATAGGCACCCTTTTCATACCCGAATAACTCACTTTCCAATAAGTTTTCGGGTATTGCGCTGCAGTTGATCGCGATGAACGGTTTATCACTTCTTAAGCTAACCCCATGAATGGATTGAGCGAACAGCTCTTTTCCCGTTCCACTTTCTCCAGTAATTAGCAGGCTGATATCAAGCATTGCAGCTCTTTTAGCAATGGATATGGTTTGATTCATTTGTGGATCATTACTGATCATATCGGTAAATTGATATCGATTAGTTAAACCATCATTCAATTTTTGTTTTTTTAACCGTAGGATCACGGAGGATTGATGTTCTATATTTTCACCAAGGGTTTGAACTGCGAATTCCTGGTCTTTTATTGAAATCCTTTTTCCTAAAACAAGTGGGTCTAATCCTGATATTATATTCGATATCGGTTTTTTCAATGTGCCTATAATATTTGACGCCGCAATATTGAGATTTGTAACTTTGCCCTCTTTATCGATGGTAATTAGAGGATCAGGGTATTGATCATATATAAAATAAAGGTTTTTCTCCCTTTTCTGAGTATGGGACAATTGGAGTGCCTGTTTGATACTATCAGCCAACCTCTGAACTAAACTAATGGAAAAAGGATGATAATTCTGTTGATGACTGCTTAAGTTCAAAACACCTAGTAGATGCCCATCAGGGTGATAAATGGGGGAAGCGGCACAAGTAAGGAAATGGTTATCCTGATGAAAGTGTTGATTGCCGTGAATCAATACAGGTTTTTTCTCTACTATGGCCGTTCCGATTGCATTTGTCCCTTTTGTTTCCTCTAGCCAATTGGCCCCTTTTCTGAGGGAAACATTATCTGCATGCCGTATGAAGGCTGGATCGCCAACTGTTTCGATGATATATCCTTCAGGAGCAGCAAGTAATAAAATCGACTCCAGGCCATTGATCGAACTATAGACTTCTTCTAAAAGGGGGGAAGAGTGGTACAAGAGTTCTGCGTATTGATCGTGATATTCAGCCAACTCAAATTCGCCAAGCATATCTTCCTTATCCATCATGCTTGGCTGAAGACCTTTTGAATGGCACCGCTTCCATGATTCTTGAATAAATGCCGGAATGGTTTCTTTACCTGCGTTAATATTAACAGACATTGAATAAGTCCTCCCATATGTAAAATTCAATAAACGGCAACGGTTATTTTGATTCAATTTTTCATTAAGGTCACTATAAGCTCTCTTCAGTTTCAGAGCATTAAAGGTTCATCCATATAATTTAATCATAACAGAAAATTCAGATATTAACCAAAATGAAAACTGAGTTATGCCAAATATTATACTTTTTTGCTCCATTTTGGAACACATAACTGTTCAAAATTGGAACAGTTATACGCCTTCCTTCGCTCCACTTCGATTGATTTCATTGTTTTTTTGTTATTGGCATATGACTTGCATAATTACATGACAAGAAATTGATTCCTTTTTGATGAGGAGGGAAATAATTCCAAAAACAAGAGCCTTAGATTCTAATGACTAAAGAAATTCATGCATGCCACAGATCAGCCAAAGATAAATTGAAGACATAAACATTTTACTTAGAGCACGCCATGTCCGAACAGATTTACATGATCGAACTTTACTTTGAAAAGGGGTATTATACATGGAACAAACTATTAAACTTAATCCGCGAGTGCAAGAATTCTTGAAAGGCACTAAAAAGCTTTTGATTAATGGGGAATTGGTGGAAGCTGCTTCAGGAAAAACCTTTGAGACTCTCGATCCTTCAAACGGCAAAGTTTTAGCGGTCGTGAGTGAAGCAGGTCCGGAAGATGTAGATAAAGCAGTCAAAGCAGCCCGGAAGGCATTCGACAACGGTCCTTGGAAAAAAATGAGTGCAGCGGAACGCAGTCGCCTCATTTATAAATTAGCTGATCTTATGGAGGATCATAAAGAGGCATTAGCACAATTAGATACCCTGGATAATGGTAAGCCAATTGGCGAAACCACAAATGCAGACGTCCCACTTGCAATCGAACACTTCCGTTATTACGCTGGATGGACCACTAAAATAGTGGGTCAAACAATACCTGTTGCAGGGAATTACTTTAATTATACCCGTCATGAAGCAGTTGGAGTGGTAGGACAGATCATCCCTTGGAATTTCCCTCTACTTATGGCAGCATGGAAATTAGGTGCAGCCCTCGCAACCGGATGTACGATCGTTTTAAAACCAGCGGAGCAAACGCCGCTTTCAGCATTATATTTAGGGCAATTGGCGCTTGAAGCAGGTTTTCCTCCTGGCGTACTTAATGTGATACCTGGATTTGGTGAAACAGCAGGATCACCGCTTGTAGACCATCCTGATGTCGATAAAATTGCGTTTACAGGTTCAACCTCAGTAGGGAAAATGATCATGCGCCAAGCATCGGGTACCGTGAAAAAAATCTCGTTGGAATTAGGCGGGAAATCACCTAACATCATATTACCGGATGCAGATATGAGTAAAGCCATTCCTGGTGCTTTAATGGGCATCATGTTTAATCAAGGACAAGTTTGCTGTGCCGGTTCCCGCCTGTACATTCAGAAGAAATCCTATGATAACGTAGTAGCTGACTTAGTGTCCCACGCAAAAAATATTAAACAAGGGGCCGGTCTTGATCCATCTACCCAGATAGGGCCTTTGGTATCCAGTGAACAATTGGAAAGAGTGGGCAGTTATATCGAAAAAGGGAAGTCTGAAGGAGCTGAAGTGGTTACAGGGGGCAATTACGGACAAGGAGAGGGTTATTTTGTAGCACCTACAATATTTGCTGGTGTTGAGGATGAAATGACAATCGCTAAAGAAGAAATTTTCGGTCCTGTTGTAGCTGCCATGCCTTTTGACGATTTGGACGATGTGATAAACCGTGCAAATAACTCTGAATATGGATTGGCTGCTGGTTTATGGACACAAGATGTAAAAAAAGCCCATTATGTGGCCAATGAATTAAAAGCAGGTACAGTATGGGTAAACTGCTATAACGCCTTTGATGCAGCATCTCCATTTGGCGGTTATAAACAAAGTGGAATCGGTCGGGAAATGGGCAGTTATGCATTGGATAATTATACGGAAGTTAAAAGTGTATGGATTAACTTAAACTAATAAATACGCACTATATCAAACAGGGATCGATTGGCCCAGATAGATATAGTGATCGGAATGCAGCTGGAATTTTTAAGATTAATCATATTCTTTTAATGGATTAAGACAAAAGAGCATATCATCGTTTCCTTAAATAGTTGCAAAAGGGTGTACCAAAGTCAGGACTTTGGTACACCCTTTCCTTGTTTTGGTAACTTATTTCAATTCGGGCTTAGACAAAAAGATGAGACCTTTCATTTGCGAAAGGTCTCTTGGTCCCCATTATCCATTACGTTCAATTTGCATTTTATCGCTGTTTGCTTTCTCTTTTTCTATCTTTTGCTGTCTTGAAGTTCCAGCAACCAGGATTCCAATCACGACAATTGCTTCAAATCCATATTTGATGAAGGGATTTACAAAGTAGTCGTGCATGAACGGTTCAGCTACAATCATTTTAGAAGCTGTCCAGCCTAGAATTCCCGCACCAATTATTATGATGAATGGGAAGCGTTCAATCAGTTTCAAGATCAAAGTGCTTCCATACATCACTACTGGAATGGATACAAGTAAACCGATTACCACTAAAGTGAAATTACCATGAGAAGCTCCTGCAACCGCTAGGACATTATCCAATCCCATCAAAGCATCTGCAATAATAATGGTTTTTATGGCAGCCCACATGGAATCTGCAGGCTTCAAATCGTGTTCTTCTTCATCGATAAGGAGCTTATAAGCGATCCATACCAGAAGTAATCCCCCTATTAAATGCAGTCCAGGCACCTTTAAGATTACGACAACCAGCAGCGTTGCAATGATCCTTATCACGATTGCCCCGACCGCTCCCCATATTATCACCTTTTTTTGCTGATCTTTTGGAAGCTTTCTTGCAGCCAATCCAATAAGGATCGCATTATCACCAGCAAGAACCAAATCTATCATAATGATCGCTAAAAGTCCTGAAATAAATTCACCTGATAAAAAATCCAATACATTTTCCTCCTTTATACAAAAATAAAGAGACCTCTGCCATAAATGGCAAAGGTCTCGCTAAGCACTAAATGAATTAGGCCAATAAAGCCGGTGGAATTCCCACGTAATGACGACTTTATTTCAGGTTATCCCTGACGCTACTCCCCTTCACGGGAATAAAGTATATGTAATTCTTTTGATATCTTTCCATTAGGAAACTACCAAGAAAATTTATCACTAATCAATTATACCAAAAATACAAATAAAATAAAGTAAAAAATAAGGAATGTTAGTGCACATTCTTTTTGGAAAACATATGTTCATTTCACTTTTACTAATCTTTCAAGTGCAAACATTCACCGCTGACGGGCTATAATATTAGAGATTGGAAGGTTATTCATCAACTTTACCTAACCAACAACCGATAATTTCAGTCCATCATCCCTTCCAAATATCGACATAATTCGTTTCCTAGGTTCGTGATATCGCTCAAATCCTTCCCCCATAGATATTGATTACTTAAGGTGGCCTCTATCAATTGTCTAAGTGGGATTTCCCCCTTATCATAACGAAGCCATTGTTCCTTGAAAAATTCAATTGTCTTTATATCATCTTTAACGACGTAGACTTTACCCGCAAAGCTTTTACCAATATAACTCCCCTTCACTTCGTGAACCTTATAAAATCGGATCAAGCCTGAAAAACCTCGTACGATACAGTCAGGCAGCCTGCCACGCGCCTTATGATATTCCTCTAAGGTAGGCAGGAGACGGACCTTGAACTTCGAAATGCTATTCAGCGAAATATCGGCCAGGAGGTGATGTACAAAAGGATTCTTAAATCGCTCAAGAACACTTTCCCCATATAACATCATCTCATTTTGATCAAAAGGTAATGATGGAATTATTTCCTTTTCGATGGCATTGCTCAGAAATTGGTTGAATTCCGGATGATCGATTGCCTGTTTTACTTCTTCCATTCCAGATAAAATGCCTAAAGGAGCCATCAAGGTATGAGAACCATTAAGAATCCGTACCTTCCTCATTTGATAAGGTGTTAAATCTTTTACCCAACGTACATTTAAGCCTGCTTGTTGTAAAGGAAGACGTTGATCAATACAAGGGTCACCTTCAATAGCCCATAAATGGTAGGGTTCTGCCGTATTTAGCAGAGTATCCTTATATCCCCATTCCGAAAATAGTTTTTCCGACTCACTGGCTGGGAATCCTGTAACGATACGGTCTACAAGCGAGTTTAGGAATAGGTTGTCCCGGTCCACCCACTTCATGAATGGCTTTGGTAAATCCCAATCCCTGCAATGCTTAAGAACGCATTGCTTCAATGAATCACCATTTCTCTCTAAAAGCTCGCAAGGCAGCATGATCAGTCCTTTTTTCGCATCTCCGTTGAAATGCAAATAACGATGATACAAAAAAGCAGTCAGTTTTCCTGGAAAGGATTCAATTGGTTTTCCTTCTTCCAAAGGAATCAACTGGTATTTGAGCCCTGCTTCAGTCGTGTTGGAAACTACAAATTCCAATTCAGGATTTTCCGATAACGCTAAAAATTCCACCCAATCTTCATATGGATCAATTACCTTCGAAAAAACGGAAATGATCTCTGTATGTTCCATTTTCTCCCCTTGGTGAAAACCACGTAACATTAATGTATACAGGCCATCCTGCCGCTTCACTTCCTCTATTTTCCCTTTTCCGGCGCGGCGAGGCTGGGTAACTGCAATACTTCCCATGAAATGACCTTGTTTATTACATTCATGAATCATCCAATCAAAGAAGCCTCGAAGAAAATTCCCCTCCCCAATCTGCAATACTTTTATGGGAAAATCCATCATATGTGAATATTTGACAGCTTTTGTAGCTTTACTCAGATTCTTTAGCTGACATTTATTTATGTTCATGATCAAAGAACACCTTTCTTATTGAAATATCCAATTCGGAGTGCGATTTAGAAGGTTGCCCTTATGACAGCATACGTAATGCTTAAATTTCGACGATAGCCTTGATCACTTTGGCTTCAGGAGTTAACCACCCTTCAAACTGATTGATCATTTCATCCAAATGTGTGCGGTGTGTAATATACTGGCCCATATCCAGCTTGTCATTCTTCAGCGTATTCACGACATAATCAAAGTCATCCCTTGTTGCATTACGGCTTCCCATTAATGTAAGCTCTTTACTGTGGAATTCAGGATCATTAAAGGAAATATCCGCTTTAACTAACCCAACATAAATCACCCTTCCGCCGTGAGCAGGATATTTAAATGAATCCATCATTGACTTAGCATTACCTGTCGCATCAAATACCACGCTTGGCATATCTCCATTTGTCAATTGGGCTAATTCCTCCATTGGATTCTCCAAAACGTTCAACGTATAATCGACATTTGCCCATTGGCCAGCAAACGCAAGGCGTTCATCATTTACATCCATTGCGATCACCTTCGCACCCTGTTCTTTAGCGAATGCCATGACTCCCAAGCCAATTGGACCAGCTCCAATTACCAGTGCAAATTCCCCTATTTGAATAGCAGCGCGCCTAACTGCGTGAGCCCCTATACTTAATGGCTCTATCATTGCGGATTGGTCAAGTGTAAGACCCTCTGTTCTCACCAAATGATTATAATGAACCGTCATCCACTCACTCATGCCGCCTTCAGCATGTACACCCAAAACTTTCATATCCGTACAGCAGTTCGTTTTCCCACTTCTGCAAGCCAGGCATTTTCCACATTCCATATAGGGGATGATCGATACTTGATCCCCTACATTCAGCCCTGATTCATTCTCCGGTATGGATTCAATATAACCGGATAATTCATGTCCAAGTATTCGAGGATAGCTAAAAAAGGGTTGATTACCACCATAGGCATGAATATCCGTACCGCAAATTCCTATTCGCCGCACACGAACCAAAGCTTCGCCTGAGTTTGGAACCGGTTTTTCCGTCTCGATCATCTTAAATTCAAAAGGTTGTTCACAAACAATACTTTTCACTGAATAACACTCCTTTTTAGTATCTTAATAGATTACACCTGTTAGAGAATGACGCCTTCTTTAAAGATGCTTATCTCCCTATAACCGAATTTTTCATTATTCGTTTTCTTTTTACCTGATGAAAGTTCAAGAATGTATTGGAATAAACCGTCTTTTAATTCCTCGATCTTTTGACCTTCAATCAACTGCCCTGCATTATAATCAATCCAGTGTTTTTTACGATCGGCTAAATCTGAATTCGTTGCTATTTTCACGGTTGGCACCGGTCCGCCAAATGGTGTTCCCCTTCCCGTAGTGAACAGAACGATATGTGCACCTGCTGCTGCCAAAGCCGTCACCGAAATCAGATCATTTCCAGGAGAATTGATTAAATTCAAACCATGCTTCACTACCCTTTCACCATATGGGTTAACATCCACTACAGTGGCATGGCCGCCTTTTTGCGTGCACCCAAGTGATTTTTCCTCCAGCGTACTTATGCCGCCTTCCTTGTTTCCAGGTGAAGGGTTTTCATAAATTTCCTGATCATGGCGAATGAAATACTGTTTGAAATCATTAATAAGGTCAACGATTTTATTGAAGGTTTCTTCATCTCTTGCCCTGTTCATCAATATCGTTTCCGCTCCAAACATTTCAGGAACCTCTGTCAATATCGTGGTCCCGCCATTTTCTACAATAAGGTCGGAAACCGCACCAACCAATGGATTAGCGGTAATGCCTGAAAAACCATCGGAACCCCCGCATTTCAGGCCTATTTTCAGCTTTGAAACCGGTACGGGCTTGCGTACGAATCCTTCGGCATATTCCACTAATTCTCCCATTAAACGTAAGCCGCTCTCCAATTCATCTTGAACCTCCTGGGCTTTTAAAAATTTAATGCGATTTGGAGGAAATTCGCCTATGACCTCTTTAAATGCTTCGATTTGATTGTTCTCACATCCTAACCCTACAACTAAAACCCCTGCTGCATTTGGATGTTGAGCCAAGGCAGCTAAAAGTTTCTGTGTATGTGTCAAATCATCTCCCAATTGAGAACAGCCGTATGGGTGGGAAAAGTGATGAATCCCATCGATTTGTCGATCCTTAAACTGCTCATTTCCCATTTTAGCGAGAATTTCACATGTTTTATTGATGCAACCAACCGTGTTGATGATCCAGATTTCATTCCGGATACCCACTTCCCCATTTTCACGGATATATCCTTGGAAGGTATGATCTTGACTTGGCTCTTTTGTATGTTGACTGCTAGGTTGATAGGAATAATCCAATATACCATGCAAACCGGATGCTAGATTATGGGTGTGAACCCAATCGCCAATTGAGATATCTTCTTTAGCTTTTCCGATCGAGTAGCCGAATTTGATTACGTCCTCCCCTCGTTTTATCGGTTTCACTAACATTTTATGCCCTTTAGGAATGTCATCACTTGCCTTTATATGGATCATTCCCCTGTCTTCCGTTTGAATATGGAGGCTCTGTCCTTTATGAATCCCCTCCAAGGAAATAACAACATCATCATTTGAATGCAATTGAACAAATTTATTCATTTTGTCCCCTCCTTTTCATGAGTGAAGACGTTCAAAACCAAACGCCAATCCATTCCGAAAGCCCTTTCATTTTTCGCTTGAACTTTTTTAATTTTTAAATCTATTTTAATTTTAACATCAATTTTTGAAATATAAATTGCATATTTTGCTATAAATATACTCATTCTTGTTGTATTATACTTTCAGGAGATGAACGAAATGAAAAAAATTCATAATATATTAAATCATGATTTACTCTTCCCATTTTCTTTTGTCTATCAGGATACGAAAAGTCCCCAGAATGAATTGTCCGATCATATGCATGACTATTATGAAATTGTTTATGTTTATAACGGTAAGGGGACCTTTTTTATTGGTGATGTGTTTTATGATATGCAGCAAGGGGATGTATTCCTGATCCCTAATAATACAATTCATAGGGCTTTACCCAATATGGACGCCCCTGTTACCTCCACCATTATCTTTTTCAGTCCCACATTGATATATAAAGATATGGTTGATGATTCTTTTTCATATTTACATTTGTTTGACCTGACAAAAAAGAGTAAGAATTATAAAATATCATTGCCGAAAAATAAACAAGAAAAGATGGAGGAACAGCTACAACTCATCCTGAAAGAAACCACTAGCCAATCAATGGGCTCGAGGCATGCTTGTTTGCTGACCGTTCATCAAATCATACTTGATTTATACCGTACCCGGATAAATGGCAAAGTGGATATACCAGAGGGCAATAGCTATAGTTCAGAATGGATCAAAGATATTTTAATTTATATTAATGAACATATCGATGAATCATTGACTTTGACGACACTTGCACAAAAAGCTTTGGTCAGTCCCGCTCATTTCAGCAGAGTTTTTAAGGAAACGACTGGAATTGGATTAATAGTATATTTAAATACGAAAAGAATCATCAAGGCAAAGGAACTTTTGCTGGAAACGAATCACACCATTGCCCATATTGCTGAGATGTGTGGTTTTGAAAGCATGCCCCAATTTTTTCGCACCTTTAAAAAATACAATAAAAAAACACCTGCAACATTTCGAAAAGAAAATCGGATGCGCTAAGCATGCCTAGTAAACATGAAAAATGGAAGTGTCTTCCCTTGATATTTCCTTTGGGAGACACTTCCATTCTAACAATCTATTACACAGGCTTTACTATCGGTCTTACAAAACGGATGACTGCAAGCGATGCAACGATGGCCAATCCTCCTGCAAGCAAGAATGCAACTGTGTATGTGCCTGAGGTATCGACAATATACCCTGTTAACGTCGGTCCGATGATACCTGCTGTATTTGCCAAGAAATGCATAAAACCTCCAACAGATCCAACATTACCAGGGTCGACAACATCGTTGACGATTGCCCAGTAAATGGCACCAGTCAAATATAGGAAGAAGACGGAAAGTGCGACAAGCGTTACCGCACTGACCGTTGTGGATACAAGTCCGGCAAAACCGATACATACCGCCGATAAGAACAAACATGTTACAAGCACGAGCTTACGTGAGAATAAAACACCTTTTTGAGCGAATTTTTTAGAGAAGAAATCCGACACGAATCCACCCAAAGCAAGTCCGATGAATCCAAAAATCCAAGGAATCACTGTAATGATGCTCATATTTTCTACACTTAGGCCGCGTGCATCCACCAAATAGCTTGGGAACCAAGTTAAGAAAAAGAAGAGAATATAATTGTAAGAAAAAAAGGCTAGAGCTGTAAATAAAACCGTTTTTTGTTTTAAATAAAAGGTGAATTTCACCTTTCCTTCCGATGTTGCCGCTACATAAGATTTCCCAGTATGTTTCTGTTCTTTTGACTCTTCTGGTTTTTCTTTAACGAACTTCCACCAGCAAATCGCCCATATCAGGCCAATCACCATAATGGCAATGAAAGAAACTCTCCATCCATATGAGATGGCAATAAATCCAACTATAGGACCTGCAATCGCGCCACCAAGCGGCGTCCCGCTATTCGTCAAACCAACGACAGATGCCCGCTGATTCGCTGGGAACCAGTTATTCACCATTTTATTGATGGTTGAAGAAAGAGGGCCTTCGCCCATCCCAAACAGTATGCGGATGATTATCATACTTGCAAAACCGACAGCAAGTACAAGTGCACCACTGAATAAAGACCAAACGATCATCGCCACGAAGAGCGTGATCTTTGCACCCCATTTATCGGACGCCATTCCTCCAAGGAAATTAAATATGGCATAACCAACTGAAAAGCTACTAAAAATAATCCCCATCTGTGTTGCTGTTAAGGATAAATCATCTTGGATGAACGGAGCTGCAATGGACAGTGCAGATCGGTCCAGATAATTTATTACACCTGCCAAGAACAAGAAAACGATGACCATTCCTCTACCATTTGAAAACATAAAGTACCCCCCTATACGTTTCAATAAATGCAGCAGCATTTTTGGCAACGTTTCCATTTAATAACCAAGAGTAAAGTCTATATGAACTTTAACTAAATCGGTTTAGAATTCCCGTAAAAAAGCGCTTTCTTTTTCACAGGAATTCTTACATCCGGTTCTAGCAAGAATTCCTTGAAAGCAAAGTCGGTTTCAAGCGATGCACGCTTGTATCCTCTATTCCTATTTTATTGATTTGACTAAGCAGTAACTCTGCTGCCAAGTTGGCCATTTCAATGGCTGGCTGATTTACCGTTGTGATGGTCGGTGTATAGAAACTGGCATAGGGCACATCATCGATCCCTATGACCGCTATGTCATCAGGTATATTGATTTCGTGCTGTTTCATATAACGCAACACTTCATTAAGCACGATATCATTTCCTGCCAAAATGGCTTGAGGCGGCTTTTCCAATTCGAAAAATTCTGAAAGTGCAACCGGAATTTCATCTGCATTCACTGTTTTAATATATTCAGAATTGAATGGTATCCCATGTGTCGCGAGTGAATCCTTGTACCCTTGGATCCGTTCGATACGAGGACTGATATCGCGTATTATTGAAGTGGTTATGATTGCAATGGTTTTATAACCCTTTTCAATAAACCTGTCGATCGCTAACTTGGAAGCAAGGTGATTATCGAGCATGACTGTTGCAATATCCAATTCTTCGATCGTCCTATCCATGAAAACAATCGGGAAATGATCACTCTTCATACGTTGATATAAATCAAGGTTGTCCCCTGTGGGGAATATGATGATCCCATCCACTTGTTTAGCTCTTAGCATTTCAATATAATTCTTTTCCTTTTCAGGATTGTCATCTGCATTGCATACGATAATATGGAACCCTTGTTCATAAAAGTAGTTTTCTATAGCTCTAATAACCTGAGTTGAAAACGTGTGAAGGATATTGGCAACCACCACCCCAACGGTAAAAGTGGACTTTTGTTTTAAACTGCGTGCTATTATATTAGGCTGATAGTTTAACTCTTCTATTGTTTCTTCAATCTTTTTCCTGGTTTTTTCACTCATATATTCGTAACGTTTATTCAGGTATTGGGAAACTGTGCTTTTTGATACTTTCGCGTGATTGGCGACATCAGTAATTGTAATGGTTTTCATTTCATTCATCCCTGTCGTGTGATTTCGATATATAAGGAATATTCTATTATAATAAGGAAAGCTTTACAATCACCTTCTGATGCAGTAAAAAAGTCAATTTCCCATACCATGGAATAATTTAATCACGTTAACTTGTTTGCCTATATATAGGAGCTGAATTCACACGCCGGAGTATGCCATGAAACCACCATCGACTGGTACCGTAATTCCCGTGACAAAGCCCGAATAGGATTCATCAACTAGCCAAAGCAAGGTACCAAGTAAATCTTCAGGCTGCCCAAAGCGCTTCATGGGTGTTGAAGTAATGATTTTATTAGATCTTGCCGTCAGGCTGCCATCTTCATTAAGCAGAAGATCCCGATTTTGCTTCGTCAAAAAGAATCCTGGAGCAATGGCATTCACCCGTAAACCTTCTTCGGCAAAATGAACAGCCATCCACATGGTAAAATTATTTATCGAAGCTTTGGCAGCACTATATGCTGGTACTTTAGTCATTGGAGCGTAGGCGCTCATGGAAGATACATTCACGATAACAGGTGCTTCCACTTGCAATAACTCTTTCCCAAAAACCTGACTGGCCAAAAATGTACCGGTGAAATTACTGGCAAAAACCTGAGAGAATCCATTTTCATCCAAATCAAAAAAGGATTTTCCTTCTGCTTCTTCCCCATATTTCTCTGGAGCTGTGATGGCATCAGGGTGATTGCCTCCCGCACCATTTATTAATAGATCCACTCTTCCGAACGATTCTATTATTTTCCCTTTTGCATTTTCCAATGAGGTTCTATCCAAAACGTCTGCCGCGATGGAAATCGCAGTCCCCCCAGTTTGTTCAATGAGTTCGACCACTTCTTGCCCTTTTTCCGCCGTTCTGTTCAATATAGCTATCTTGACACCATGACGGGCCAATTCCACCGCCATTTTGGAACATAAAACACCGCTGCCTCCAGTGATAACTGCCACCCTGTTCGATAAGTTTTCATGAATGGGAATCATGATTTTTCACCTAATTTAGTAGCTTCATATGCATCCCATAATCCGAGCAAATACATGATTCCCAATGCTCGGTCATATAAACCGTAACCTGGGCGGCAAACTTCACCCCATATATGGCGGCCATGATCCGGTCTGACATAACCAGTATAATTTTGCTTATTCAATTCTTCCACGACGCCCTGTATATTGATCGATCCATCCTGGGTATGATGGGATGTTTCCACAAAGTCACCATTTTCATAAATCTTCACATTGCGTATATGCGAGAAAGGTGAACGGTCTGCATATTTTTTAGCCACCTGGACCATATCATTTTCAGGGTTTGCCCCCATAGATCCTGTACACAAGGTAAACGCATTCGATGGTGAATCCGAAATCGAGATCAGTTTTTCATAGCTCGACTCACTGGTGATGATTCTTGGCAAACCAAAAATGGACCATGGCGGATCATCCGGGTGTATTGCCATTTTTATACCGCAAGCCTCTGCAACAGGTAATATTTCTTTTAGGAATATTTCAAGATTCGCCCATAGCTGCTCTTCGTCCACAGTTTTGTAAGCTTCGAATAATTCAGAGATTCTATCCATCTTTTCTGGTTCCCAACCTGGTAAAGTTAAATCTGAAGCTTCCATTACAGTACGAATTAAATCTTGAGGATCTAACGTATCCACTTTCGCTTTTTCATAAAACAGGGCAGTTGAGCCATCTTCCAAAGGATGGAACATTTCCGTCCGAGTCCAATCAAAGATCGGCATGAAGTTATAACAAATGACCTTCACTCCAGCTTCCGAAAGATTCCGGATCGTCTCTTTGTATTTCTCTATATATATCATGCGGTCTTCATTACCCAATTTAATCGATTCATGGACATTTACACTTTCTACGACATCCGTGTGAAAACCAAATGATTGGATATACTCAATTTCTTCTTGAATTTCTTCTTTTTCCCATACATCACCAACAGGTTTTTGGTGAAGTGCCCAGACAATACCTTTCACTCCAGGAATCTGTTTAATGTGCTCCAGTGTAACGGTATCATTGTCTTTCCCGTACCATCTAAATGTAATGTTCATCATGCACCTCCATTATTCCGCAATTTTTTGCATGTATTTTCGGCTTAATTCCACTGCGGCTTCATATCCGCCATTTTGATATGCTTTGTTCAAGTCACTGCCGATCCCGATTGCTACCGCGCCTGCATTCAGCCAGTCCTTCATGTTATCCAAATTGATTCCGCCGGTTGGCATGATCCTTACATTGGGCAGTGGACCATTAACCGACTTGATGAAATAAGGTTCAAAATGATTTGCCGGAAATAACTTCAAAACATCACAACCTGCTTCCAATGATGTAGCCATTTCTCTAATTGTCATGCATCCAGGCATATAGGGAATGCCGTATCGATTACAAAGTTCGGCTACGCCATTGACAAAATAGGGGCTGACGATAAAATTGGCGCCAGCTAAAATCGCGTGCCGAGCCGTTTCAGAATCAAGTACCGAGCCTGCTCCTAATAGTGCATCCGTATTTTGCAGATCTTTGAAAGCTTCTTCAATTCCCGGTGTTGTATACGTCAATTCGATTGCCTGAATACCGCCTTCCACAGCTGCTTTAGAAAGTTGTGCCGCCTCCTTTGCATCCTGTCCCCGGATAACAGCTACAACTTTCGTTTCCGTTATTCGATGTATGATTGAATGTTTATCCATAACTCCTACCCCCTTAATTAAAAACGATGATCGCTTTTCGAACTTGTTCGGGATGATTTTCAACAAAATTAAATGCTTCCTGGATATCATCGAGCGAAAATGTATGGGTAACTAAACCTTCATGTCTGAGTTTTCCTTCATTTAAAAGTTTTACCACTTTTGGGAACTGGTTGGTTTGCAATCTAGATCCTTTCACCGATACTTCCTTTTTTGTGATTGGTAGCTGGGAAACCGATGAAGGACGTTCATCAAAACCGAGTACGACAATCCGCCCCGCCGTTGACACGACATCGAAAGACAATTCGAATGTCATCGGTAAGCATACTGCATCAATGACAACGTTGGCCCCTTCGCCATTCGTCCATTCTTCCACTCGTTTTTGAACATCTTCTTTTCCAGCATGGACGGTGATATCGGCGCCGCTTTCTTTAGCGAATTCCAAACGCTCATCACTTAAATCCGTGATCATCACTGATGCTCCTTGAAGCTTTGCCATCTTTAATATGCAAATTCCAATAGGCCCGGCTCCCTGGATAAGCACTGTTTCCCCTTCCTCCACTTCACCTCTCCAAACGGCCTGTGCGCCGATTGTGTATGGCTCAGCCAATACTATTTCTTCCCAAGCTAAAGCGGAATCCACAACATGTAATTGTTTCTCCGGAAGGACGAACCATTCCCTCATCCCACCATCTTCATGTACCCCAAAAACGGAAAGTTTTTCACAAACATTTTGGCGGCCTTTACGGCAGGCGTAACACTCCCCGCAATAACTGATGGGCTCAATAACAACGTGGTCCCCCACTTTTATGCCCGCGACGCCTTGTCCAATCTCCACAACTTCTCCCGCTACTTCATGCCCGACGACTCGCGGCAGCGTAGCAAGAGGATTCGTACCATGGTAAATATGCATATCCGATCCACAAATCCCGACTCTTTTTACTTTTACAAGGACATCCGTCGAGTTC
This sequence comes from Peribacillus sp. CSMR9, assembly GCF_033141925.1. Classification (NCBI taxonomy): domain Bacteria; kingdom Bacillati; phylum Bacillota; class Bacilli; order Caryophanales; family Bacillaceae; genus Peribacillus; species Peribacillus sp. CSMR9. The sequence goes on along the minus strand of NZ_JAOPHO010000037.1, from coordinate 9,916 downwards.
GAAATCCGTGGTTTTTCCACTTCTTGAATGATCAGTTCATGAGCTCTCCGTACTTGAACCGCTTTCATTTCTCCACCTACTTTGTAAGAAATTCATAAACACTTGATGCTATCGTAATACCTTGTTTCAGGTTTTTTTCTTCATTGATTTGTTCAATCTCACCCGGTACATATACGCGATCGAACCCTGGAGCATGTTCAACCTGTTGCAGCTCTTCGATCATTTGATCCATTTGCTCTAAAAATATATCAGTATCCGTAAAGAACGAAGGATTAATTACACAAAAATAATGTCCAAGCTTCCGTTTCTTATCAAGGTCGTCATACATTTTTCCAATGTGCGGGCCAAATGCCGCACCGGCCAATAATCCAGAAAACACATCTACAATTACGGATAGACCATAGCCTTTCGGGCCTCCGAAAGTGGAAAGGGAAGCGACTTTATTCGGGTCTGTGACATTAGCTCCATTTTCATCCACTCCCCATCCTTCAGGGATTTCCTTTCCTTCTTCGCGTGCCTGGAGGATTTTCCCCAGCGCAACATTGGATGTTGCCATATCAAGAATAAAGGGTTTCTTCGTTTTGGCAGGAACTCCGTAAGCGATTGGGTTGGTACCAAGAAATGATGTTTTTCCTCCGAACGGGACCACAATTTTATCGGTGTGTGACATCGCAATGCCAATCAACTTTGCATCAGCGGCCTTTTGAACAAAATAGCTTAGTGCCCCGCAATGGCTGCTATTATGAACAGTCACCATGCCCACGCCATTATCTCTAGCCATTTCGATTGCATGGTCCATGGCCACGTCACTAATCACATGCCCAAATCCATCATCTCCATCAACTACACCGGTGACGGGCCCTGTCTTTTGGAAGGAAATCTGGGCATCGGGATTTATTCCCCCTGCCAGTAAACGGTTCACATAATGCTCTGTTCGCAAGACACCATGGGAATTGACATTTCTGAGATCGGCATGAACCAATACTTCCGCGATTTTCCCGGCATTTTCTTCATTTAAACCCACTTTGGTCAGCTGTTGTATGACTAATCGTTTTGCTTCCTCGGCTTGTATCGTTACTGTTGCCATTTTTCCCCCTCATTTCTTTCAGTCATCTATCTTTCTATAACAGCCTCATTCTGTATGAAAGGCATTACTTCATCCAAATATGGTAATCCTTCATTGTCCCCAGCAACAGTGGTGACAAGAGCTCCTACACCATTTGCGAATGTCAATCTTTCTTCAATTGATAAGCCATGAAGATATCCGTAAATATAACCGGCATCATAACCATCTCCCGCACCAACAGTATCTACAGGTATAACAGGGAAGGCTTCTTTTTCATGCCAATCATTTTTGGTATATAGTTTTGAACCATGTTTCCCGTCCTTAATGACAAGCTGATCAATATCATTCACCTTTGCGAATTCCGCCAAAGATTCTTTAGAGTCAGTTCCGATGATCAATCTTATTTCATCCAAACCTGTAAGCAAAATATCAACATATGGAAAAATATCATAATATACTGATCTTGCTTCCTCGATGGACCATAGCTTTAGACGAATATTCGGATCAAATGAAACAGGTATATTTTTTTGTTTTGCAATATCCATTACCCTCTTGGCAATATCCACATTTTTGGGATCTATAGCCAAAAATACTCCAGTAAGGTGGACTATATCAATCTCTTCAAACATCTTCTCTGTTATATCTCCCGGCTTTAAAGTTAAAATGGGAGATTGATAACGGTAATAAAATGTCTTTCCGGAACCATCTTCCCGGATTTCTTTAAAGTTAAGAGATGTTGGATATCCATTTACATAGGCAACATCACTCATGTCCACGCCTTCCCCACGAGCGAAATTATATATAACTTTACCGAATTCATCCTTGCCTAAGCGGCTTATCCATTTTGCCCGCATGCCAAGCCTTGCACAGCCAATCGCAAAATTCAGTTCAGCGCCTCCTACTTTTCGCTCAAAACGGTTAACGAATCTTAAAGGTCCTGTCTCTTCCGGATTTAGCGTAATCATGGCGTCGCCGAGCGTTAAAACACCATATTTTGATGACAATACAGTACCTCCTTCTTTCGAACAATCACAAATAAAAACAAAAATATTTGATCATATCACTTTCATTACATTTCTTAGCTAAATCGATTTAGTAAAATACTAAACCGGTTTGGTAAATCATAAGGAAATTGTAAATGAAAACCCTACCAAAAACAATAGAAAAGTTTGATAATTCATAATTTTATTTTTATTTAATATTATTTTTCAGCCAAATTCATGACAAAAAAAAACCATATTACGGTAAAGTGGAAGGACTTATTCCTTCCCTCTTTTTTTAATGATTAAGAGTTTCTGATTTTCATCCAAGAGCTTTCAATCAAATTTAACTCTTTGCTATTAATTTGGAGAAAGTTGTATAATATATCAATTGTTAAATAAGTATGAAAGGTTGTTTTTTGGAATGAGTTTTTTGAAAATTCACATCTTGCTTACAGGAATAATGATAACATGGGGGTTAAATGTCTCAGTTATTAAAATTTTAGTTGCGAATACACAGCCCGTAACAATCACCTCTTTGAGAATTTTCACTGCTTCTCTTATAGTCATTCTTATCCTTTTCTTCTTTGGACTAATACGCCTTCCAAAAAAAAGTGAACTTTTTTACGTTTTTGGAGGAGCACTTTTGAGTGTCGTTTTTCATCATTATTTTTTAGCTGAGGGATTGACGAAGACTTCTGCATCGAATGCTGGACTGATTTTGGGCATGGGGCCAATTCTGACTGTCATCTTGACCATGATATTCTTTCGTAAAAAGCCCACTTTAATCAGGCTTTTTGGCTTTATATGCGGTGCCCTAGGTGTGAGTTTTACCGTTATGGCAGGAAGTGGAGGACTTCATTCTATTAATCTGGGAGATGTGGATATTTTACTTTCCATACTTTCACAGGCATTAAGTTTCATACTTATCAATAAAGCCTCAAAAACAATGGATCCACGATTACTAACCGGCTACATGATGCTGATCGGGTCTTTTATTCTTTTTGCCATCAGCTTATGGAAGGAACCAGAGGGCTTATCATCACTGGCAGCTGCACCAAACACCATATGGGGAGCTTTTATTTTCTCCGCCATTTTTGCCACTGCCCTTGGGCACATGAGCTATAATTATGCCATTGGTAAGGTAGGCGCAGCCGAATCATCCATTTTTCTTAACTTAAACACCTTATTCTCTCTGTTAGGAGCAGCATTTTTCCTCAATGAAGCCATTATGCCTGCACATTTCATTGGACTCATCTTCATTGTTTCGGGGGTATTGCTTGGCTCCGGTGCAATTGAAATATGGATTCTACAAAGGAAAAATAAACGTATATCTGCCTAGCGGCAACAGTATTACCTGATTCCATATCTTTATACACTAATACTATAGTGAATCATCGAAAAAAATAAGAGACGCTAAGACACTACTATTTCTTTTAAAAAATGAATTGTAGTGTCTTAGCTTCTTAAATGCTGGTATAATTCATAATTTTATATACTGGTACTTAAGGTATTTCACTTTGGTACCTGCCAAACCATCCTCCATCTACAGATATTAATCAATCTTGAATATTATTTCAGCCTCATTAATTAGAGCTTCATCATATCCGTCTCTGTTTCACAATAGCTGTATACAAGAGAAACTTTAGTTTAAAGGGGGATTTGTTATTTCATTAAGGTTTTACTGTTATTAAAGAGTATAGATTAGTATCAAATGAAACATCATTTTGGTACATATAATTTCTCAATATCCCTTCTTTTTTGAAACCTAAATTTGTCAACAACTTATTGGATGCTTTATTTTCAATAAAAACAATTGCTCCAATACGCGTTAGGTCAAGCTCTTTAAAACCATAAGAAATCACCTTACTGGCAGCTTCTGTTGCATAACCGTTACCCCAATCACTTGGGAAAAGTGCATAGCTCAGTTCTGCTCTCTTATGTTCATGAGACCACTCTTGAAATCCAATTGTTCCAATAATGCCATCCTTCCCTTTCAATTCAATTCCCCATTTAATCCCACGTTTTTCATCGAAATTCTTTGAAAAATTCCTAATAATTTGCTTCACCTGATCTGTATTTGTTAATGGAGTTTGACCATAATACCGTAATACATCTGGATTGGAAAAACATTTTAATATATCCAATGCATCACCTTCGACCAATTCTCTCAAGACCAACCGTTCAGTTCTTAATATAGGAAACATTTCTCCACTCCTTAAAACTAGATTCCTCTTAGCCATTCAAATTAGTTTAAACTTGGATAAATCCTTGAGAAAAACCATCTTTATTTGTTTATGAACATTTATATAAATAACCGCCCCAGGCCCTTGAAATTACTTTCTATACACGTCCCTTCGCATTGCCCTACTTAGATATGCATGAATTTTTGTGCATCCCCATTTTTTTATGGCCCATTAATTTTGATCAACTACCTTTAGGCCTCCATAAATTTGTAGCGCAACACCCGTACGTACTACCTTAGCTACTGATATATCAGACTTCCATTCAAAAAAAGGTCAACCAGTATAAAAATCCGGCTAACCCTATAAAAAGAACGCAAACTTTAGCTTTATGAGGGCTTGATATCATAGTTTCCCAATCCATAAACAGATTACATGATATATAGACATTCAATGAATACATTAATTGAATATCCTCTGCCCTAATTAGGATTTGCTGTTATGTTCCACAGTTATTACGACATTTCCCTTCTTGTGTCCTTTCTCGACATATCTATGGGCTTCAACTATCTCTTCAAACGCATAATATCTGTCAATGACCACTTTTAACTTCCCCGCTTCAACAAGTTCTTTAAGTAAGTTTAGAGCTTCGGGGGTTTCAGGTGAATTCTGACTCAATATTAGCTTCTTGCCGCTTGTCAATTTAGTCCATAGCATTCGAACACCTGGTAACGGTACAGTGACATTTAGATAAGTTCCGTCCTTTTTCAGCGATTTCATACAAGCTGAAAACGAACTCTTATCTACCGCTTCAAATATAACATCATAGGTCTCATCCATTCTGGATAAATCTTCTTTAGTGTAGTCGATTACTTTATCGGCTCCCAGAGATTTTACCAATTTTAAATTTGTGGTACTGCAAACCCCTGTAACTCTTGCTCCGAGATACTTAGCAATCTGAACTGCATAACTTCCGACACTTCCTGAAGCACCATAAACAAGAACCTTTTGACCACTCTCTATGTTAGCTTTTCTAAGATAAAACAATGCTGTACGTGCCCCTATTGGAATGGCTGCGGCTTCCTCAAATGATAAATTATTGGGCTTAATGGCTACTGATCCGTCTTCAGGCAGACACTTATACTCGGCATAAGCACCAAAACCCACTTGGGAAGCTGCAAATACATGGTCACCTGCTTTAAACAGCTTGACATCCTTACCTACTGACTCAACTTCCCCAGATAACTCCAAGCCTAATATGGATTTTTTTGGACGTCTTAAACCAATTATGACCCGAGCAGGCAGCCAAACAGAGAGAGGAACTTTAAAGCTACGTGACCGAATATCCCCCATTGTTACCGTTGTCGCTTTTACTTTTACCAGTATTTCATTATCTTTAGGAGTAGGCTTTTCTACCTCTTTTAGTTGAAGAACGTGGGGGGGACCGTACTTTGTGTATACAATTGCTTTCATTTACCCTCCTCCAATTCGATATATTCACTTAATATCTACGAATCGTCAAAAACTGTTCTTAAACCATCCTGCTCCGTTATTTTAATAAAGAATAACCCAAACCCTAAATTTTGGCAATCCAAACTAAAGTGAGAGCCATTTTTATAGGAATGATGTTAACAGGAATACTGGAATGTTATGCTTTGCACTTTCATTGCCTTATTCCGGATCCTATCCAAGAAGCGAGTAACTGTTGAATAATCTCTAAAGGCGTTTACAATAGCTTACTCACCTTCATTTCTCTTCATGCCTCTAATAAGTACCTCAGCCACCTCAGGACGCGTAAATTCAAGTGGCGGGATAAGTCCCTTCCGAAGCATTTCCCTGACTTTGGTCCCACTTAATATAAACCTGTCTTCATCTTTATGGGGACAGGTTTTCATGGAAGCCATGTTCAAGCATTTTTTGCAGAAAAAGCTATGTTCAAAGAACAGGGGTTTTATCCCTATTTTCAGGGGGTCAAACTGGTTAAAGATTTCTTGGGCATCATATGTGCCGTAATAGTCGCCTACACCTGCATGATCTCGGCCGACAATAAAATGTGTGCACCCATAATTCTTACGAACAATTGCATGAAATACTGCTTCCCTTGGCCCTGCATAGCGCATTGCCGCTGGGTATATGGCAAGCAAGACCCTATCCAATGGGTAATATCCTTTTAGTAAAGCTTGATAACTTTCCATCCGAACATCGGCAGGTATATCATCTTTTTTAGTTTCACCCACAAGAGGATGCAATAATAGTCCATCAACAGTTTCCAAAGCTGTTTTTTGCAGGTATTCATGGGCCCGGTGTACAGGGTTCCTCGTTTGAAACCCAACAACAGTATTCCAACCTAAATCCTTGAACATCTTTCTCGTTTCGGAAGGGTTCAAATGAAATTTTTCGAATGGCTCATGTGATGCCCCATTTATTAAATAAATAGGTCCTGCGACATATATATCCCCTTGTCCAAACAGCTTTTTAACCCCAGGATGGTTGGGATCTGCTGTTTTATATACGAGTTCGGCTTCCTCCCGTTTATCGTATTCAAACTTCTCTTCCACCTGAATGATACCAATAAGTTCCCCTTCATCACTGTATAAAGCAACTTCATCCCCAATGTTCAGCCGACTTGCCTCCTCCTTCGTGACAGGAAGAGTGATCGGTATCGTCCATGGTAAACCATTTGCCAGATGCATATCTTTGATTACGCTCCGGTAATCCTCTTTTCCCATGAATCCCACAAGCGGGCTGAACCCGCCGTTTGAAATCATTTCCAGATCGGAAGCATTCCATTTCGAGATGCTCAGGGACGATAAGGATTTACACTTTTCCAAATACTCTTGACGGTCAGTTCCTGATAATTCACGTTGAATCAATATCCCGCCATGTGGATCGATAATGTTCCTTTTTGCCTGCATTTATAACCCCTCAATCATTAGATTTGGTTTGTTTCATATTCTCCTTTTTCAAATTCGGACATGTACATGTTAAAGACCATTATCCTTTAAATATTTCATGACCTGCTGCACGCATTCTTCAATGGTGTAATGATTGGTTTCTATAAGAATCTCTGGATTTCCAGGTTCTTCATAAGGATCCGAAACGCCTGTGAAGTGAGTGATTTCCCCATTTCTAGCTTTCTTGTACAATCCTTTTGGATCCCGTTTTTCGCAGGCTTCGATGGGACACTTTACATAAATTTCAATAAACTCATCTTGTTGTACCTTTTTTCTTACTTTCTCCCTGTCACTGGCATAAGGCGAAATGAAAGTGGCCAACACAACGATTCCGCTATCCACAAAAATTTTGGAGACTTCCCCGATTCTCCTTATATTCTCTTTACGGTCATCCGAGCTGAAACCAAGGTCTTCATTCAATCCATTGCGTAAATTATCTCCATCTAAAATATATGTCGAAATTCCCATCGCATACAGTCTTCCTTCAACCATATTTGCGATGGTAGACTTACCCGACCCTGATAACCCTGTAAACCAAAGAATATAGCTTTTATGTCCGTGCAGAGTTTGCCTTAGCTCTTTCGTAATGGAAAAAGGATGTTGATGGATATTCTCTTGTTGACTCACACTATCTCCCCTTTATTCTTTATGGGACCCCTTTTTATTGTTCCTGATGACAAAGACTAAAGAACCTGCCCACGCAATTAAAATAATCATATATATATAGGGTGCCCAATGATCATGGTTGGTCCAAGTGACAATCAACGTCCGGGCATTCGTCAAGATGATAAAACCCCCAACAAGGACGCCCAATAAATAAGATGGCAATTTCGTAACGATCCATGCAGCAATCGGGGCAGCAATAATCCCGCCTACCATAAGGGAGATTACCCAAAACCAGTTGACTTCCTGCCAACCTAATGCAATGAGGAACCCTAAGGTTGCGGAAACAGCAATAGCAAACTCGCTTGTGTCAACAGTTCCAACAACTTTTCTGGCAGGAACGCCTTTTTGGGATAATAGGACAGGAGTTGTGATGGGACCCCAACCTCCCCCACCGGTTGCATCTGCGAAACCGGCTATCAAACCTAATGCTATCGATTTTTTTCTGGATAGATTAATTGATTTCTTTTCATTTATTTTCTGAGACGTTTTTAAAAAGCGAAAAAGTACATACACGCCAAGAAACAGCAAAAATATTGAAATGTATGGTTTTATCACATCTCCTGGTAAATTACTTAAAAAACACGCTCCTGTAAATGCCCCAACAGATCCTGGGATGATTAATTTGAAAAGGGCTTGGCGGTCCACATTTCCGAATTTCAAATGAGAAATGCCTGATGCCGCAGTTGTCACGACTTCTGCCAAATGAACAGATGCCGAGGCCACTGCCGGTGCGATTCCGAATGTCAGCAACAACGATGTGGATGTAACCCCATATGCCATACCTAATGACCCATCGATCAGCTGAGCCAGAAATCCGATAAACGCGAATATAATGAGCTTTCTCATTTTCTCCTCCTACATGAGCATTCCCTTATTTTTATAACCTACATGTTGCCAAGTTTCTGTAACTTACCAATGAATTACGCTCGTCCAATGTCGATTATCGGAATTAAGTCTTGCTAACAAAAGCTTTTTCCAATTGGTGACAATCCCCTATTATTAGGGAAAAATGAATGATTTCTATAAGATATGCAAAGAGCTTTATGTATGTTAATTGACTTAAAAGGAAGTTGGAAAATTAATTTGGGCACTCTCGAGGTCTGGTGATGATATCCAAGCTAAAGAAGCCCCTGTTTTATAAACAAGGACCTTCACTATCCATCATGATCATCTATTGTTTCCTAAGTTCATTTACCAATAATTGTTTCATTTTGGCATGATGTCGATTAACCACATGCCTATTTTCCAATTTGATGCTACCTTCATGTTTTTTAGAGCCCATTTCTGTATGAATCCTATAAAGTAATAGGGGTTGAGGCACAAAGTGAAATTTGAAGTTTTGCAAGATCCGCAACCATAAATCATAATCATGTGTGTATTGAAGCGTTTCATCAAAAACTCCGATGAGCTCGAAAACCTTCCTGTGAATCATGACCGAGCAGCCGTTAATAATGTTTCCTCTGATCATTGCTTTAAAAAGTTCAAGTTGATTAGACGGGTATATCCCTATTAAGGGAGAAATGATCTCTCCATCATCATCCATGCAGTAATAACTGGTATAACTAAAATAGGCATTCTCCCTTTTCATTAGATCCAACTGGACTTCCGTTTTTTCTGGGTAAAAGATGTCATCAGAACTAAGCCAGCATACATAGTCACCTGCTGCTTTTTCGATGCCGGTATTCAAGGCACTGGCCGTCCCGCCATTTTCCTTTTTAATGTAAATGATTTTATCTAGAAACGGATCGATTTTTTCTGAATATAATGTAGAGCCGTCATTGACTACGATAATTTCAATATTTTTGTAGGTTTGATTGACCAAACTCTCCAAAGCTTTATCGATATATGGACAATTATAAAATGGAACAACAATCGACACTTTAGACATTTATGAACCGCCTTTCAAATAATCACCATTTATTTCATGAACATCCGGACTATCTGTTTATAAATAATGATTCATTTTCATTCTTATATTTATTCACACCTAGTAAGAAATGCCTGCTTTACACCCTCCGGTGGTGACACTTTCAGAAGCGTTATATTTATAGGCCATTGCCTCTGCTA